>CAMVGH010000028.1 GCA_947166945.1 uncultured Clostridia bacterium | reverse complement strand
TTTTTCTGAATTATTATCGCATATACATGGAGAGTTGTCAACGATGTGCTATCGGATTTAAGATTTCTTGAAGAATAGACAAGCGCAAAAGCCGATGCAACTACACAAATAAAAATGCCGCGACCCTTAACGAGTGCGGCATTGACGCTTATTTTCCGATACTGGGGAGTGTTTGTAGTTTTGATTATGCGATGAATACAGAGAACGCTGCGGAAAATCTTTCCGACACGGCGGAGCTGGTGTTCAGGGTGGTAGGGACAGCCAGAATGCCATTGCATCTATCAGATCTATACAGAGTGTTCAGTATTCAGCTTAAACGCATAAACTGTTCCCTTGAATCTGCTGATAGTATCAGAATCAAAATAAATAATTTGATCAAGTCCATAAATTGCAGCATCTATATCTTCGGAAGCTGATTCAAGGTTCAAAGGGTCTGGCAGAACCTTGTTATCTCCGTAGGATAATCGTATATTTTCAAGCTCGAGATCCACTTCATCATATCTTCTGAAAAATTCACTGTTTATATCCGCACTACAAAGGTTATCATATCCGAAGTCGTTATGGAATTTCAAAAAGAAGGTAGTTATTGCCGCAGTATCATCAGATATTTCTTCAGAGAATTTCAGCTTGCAGCGAATGCGCGGTCCGCCTTCATAATATTCATCTATCCTGACCTGTTTATCAGAATCGCATGATCTATTGTATTCATCTATGTAGTTCTCAATTTTTATACGGATATCCGATTTATCATAAAATTGCGACATTCCGATTATAAAATATAGTACAAGCGCGATAACAAGAGCCGCAAATACTGCAATGATTATTGTAATAATTGTTTTCCTTGTTTTATCTTTCATAAACATCACCTGCCTATACTATATAATACCACATATTACTATAAAATGCAATTACAAACCGTTTACAATCCGGTTACAAAGCGATTACAGATTTTACCAAGTAATAATTGAAAAGCTCTCCTCGATGTGCTATAATAAAAATCAAGAAAAATTTTGAAAAAAGTGTTAGGTTTCTGCCGGAAATCTCGTCTGTATTTATAGACAGGATTATATCGTTGCGGGAGGGCTGCTTATGAACGACAATGAAATAATAGAGCTGTACAATGCCCGGTCAGAAAAGGCAATAGACGAGACTGACAGGAAATACGGCAGGCATTGCAGGAATACGGCATACAACATTCTGCACGACCGCGAGGACAGCGAGGAATGTGTCAACGATACATATCTGAAAGTCTGGAATGTTATCCCTCCGCAGCGTCCGGCAAAGTTTGGCGCGTTCATTATGCGTATCGTCAGAAATCTTGCAGTCGATCTCAGCATAAAACGTGGCACTCTGAAAAACGGCGGAGGATCCACCCCTGTGAGCTTTGAGGAGATAGCGGAGTTTCTTCCGGCTGCCGAAAGTGTTGAAAGCACCGTAAACAGTAAAGCTGTTCTTGCTGCGATAGAAGCATTTCTCCGAGCGCTCCCGAAGAAGAAAAGAATAATGTTTGTGAGAAGATATTTCTTTTGCAGCACATACGCCGAAATCGCAAGCGAACTCGGCATGACAGAGGGCAGTGTCACAATGACGCTTCGCCGCCTGCGTGAGAAGCTGCGCAAACATCTTGAAGAGGAGGGCGTTGAGATATGAGACGTGAGGAACTTGCTCTTGTGATACTCGGAGAGCTTGACGAAAGCTTTATTGACGAGGCAATGCCGAAAAAAGCGGCTTTCAGCGCCGGAGATGATACTGTCGGTGGGCAGCGCCCGAAAGAGTTCGGAGAAATTGCTGAGGTAAGCAAAAGAGATGTACGGATATACTGGATAACTCGTGCGCTCGGTATGGCGGCAGTTGTCGCGCTGATAGTCGGTGCGGTTGTTCTTCTGGTGCAGAACTGGGATAAGATAGCGGTGAGCGGAAATGACAGACCGGGTGAAATAACTGACATCAGTGAACCGGTCGTTACTGATAGCAATAAGGAGCCAATGATAGAAGAATACAGGACCGGCAGCATAGAATCAAATACAGTCTATGGTCAGTCCGAGCTGTTTGAAAGCGTATTCTACGGCAGTTGGGAGCCTGTGGATGTGAATAATGATGCCGATCCCTTATTCCTCACATACAGGGAGGATATGTTCACGTTCGAGAATTTCGTATATCCCTACGGCATCACGGAAACAGACGAGATATATGTACTGCCCTTTGTTTCCGACGGTGCAAAGGAGTGTTATCTCATAAAAAAGTCCGAACCCGGGTACCTGTATAAAGGAGTCTGGGAGCCGGAAGGCGAGTATATGTCGGAAAACCTGTTCACGATAGATACTGTCACCGGAAAATACAGACGGACGGAAGCATATTCCGATGTCCGCGAGATAAGACCGGGAGATGAGATCAGTGTATGCGGACTGCACAAGATACTCGGAAATGAGAAGTACCGCGGAAACGGTATATCAGGAAGGTTCTACGAAGAAGCTTTTTATACACTCCCCGGAGGCTTCTACGGCGGAGGCTTCCGTGTCCCGGGCGGATTCAGCGGAAAAGGATCTTTTACCGATGAATACGGCACCGAATGGGTAATAGGCAATTCAAAGAAGCTTCCTGCATCAAAGATGTACTATATCGGTGGTGACGGAGAAAAGACCCTGACGCTTGCTCTGCGTTATTATAAGAAAACAGAATATGATGCGTTTACCGCGGGCGCTGGTCAGGGAGATATCCCTATACCTCAGGAGCAGTATTTCGCTATTACACTTCAAGTTGACGAAAACGGAATATGCAGAGTAAATTATAAAAAAGCATATGAAATATTATTAAGTACAGGGAATTATACTGTCAGCAGTGACTTGTCCTCTGATCCTTTCGAGCAGATAACCGACACGTCCATGCCGGAGCCGGGTATAAACTCAATGTACAGCACTTGGCTTGATTTCTCTTCTCCTTGGAAACAAAGGGTTTCGCACGTATTGCTCCCTTTACATAGTGAGCAAAAAGTAAGAGGTTCGAAATGGGTAAAAAGCAAGGAAAGCGTACCCACTCCATACAATCTATACAATAGCATGAGCCTTGTAAGTTTCTGCCACGATCTCAATATCCCTTGGGAAAACATTGAGGATAATGTAAGAGCGTGGGATGGTTCCGTAAGGTATCCCCCGGGGACTCCACCTGAAGAATATGAAGATATCGAGCGCTTTACAGAAGATGAACTTTCCGCAATGAGAAACGGAGATACAGAAGAAATTGCAAAACAGTTTGCATCTGAATACTCTGTCATTATCGGCGAAAATGTGTTCTCCCCGAAGTGGCTATATTACCACACCGCCGAGGACTACAAAGCAGCAGGAATAGACCCGTATTCCATGCACTCACTGCTTGAAAAGTACAGCGAACTCGGGCTTTCCGAAGAAGCTTGGAGAGCATTCCGCAAGAAGCTGATACTTTACGCTTACAGTGAAATGTCCCCTGAAAAAGACCGGGTATATACCTACGAGCTTGATGTTTCCGAGCCTCTCGGAGATGATGCTTTCAGGATATTTGAGGATATGTTCTGCGGAGAATGGGAATATGCAGGCAAATATGACCGCCACAACGCAACATTCGATATGACTTACGGCGGCACTTCGTTCAAGTTCGGAAGGATATTCGGGATTTTTGAAACCGATGAAATATATGTTTTGCATTTTAATGACGGAGCCGGAGTTCTTGAGTGTTATGTTATTGAAAAAAGCGCTCCGGATATAATGTATAACACAGATGTGCTCACAAGTCTCGGAGGTATAGAAGAAATAAAACTCGGTGACGATGAACCGGTAAAATATATCAACCGCAAGCCTGCCGCAGCGGAGCTGAAACCGGGCGACCTGAGTATTCCCGGACTTACATATCTTTTTCACTTGTACGGCAGTGATTTTGAGGAATACTACCGCGCCGTTATGGAACGTGACGGCTATCAGAGCATAAGTGAAGATGAACCGCTGTATTTAAGCTATGGCTATACAGCCGATGAATACCGAAGATATCTTGTCGATATGTCGGAAAACTCCGTGACTATTGCTTTGCCCTATGTCCATGACAACCGCGACACAAACCAGACTTCCGTGTACTATGAACTCACATTCACAAAGGACGAAAGCGGTGAATGGTCTGTAGAATACCAAAAAGCCGACATAAAAGTGTACAGCCCGATATAGCAGAAGCACCCCCGGCACGGATCGGTACTGACAGATCATAAACTAAAACGAAGGCTCCCCCGGCATAAAAATGCTGAGGGAGCTGTTCCTATTCTGCAAATTCCGTAAACTCAGGATCATAGAACATTTTGAACGCTTCATTGTTCTTTAACAGTTCCTGATCTGACGTGTTCGCGTGGATAACTATCTTGTATTCGTCCGGTTCGCTTCCGACAACGAGGTCTATCTTCTTTATCTGCGGACAAAGCTCCTGAAGCATACGGACATGAACTGTCTTCCATACCGCCTCTGACAGAGCCTTGTCATATACCCAGACTTCAACGGTATCGGCGACTATTCCCGTGGATTGTATGATCTCATCGGTTATCTGTCCATAATTCCGCAGATCAGGGCTGTCACCTACGCCGATATCAAGAATATCAAGCAGATCCTTATAAGGCGTTACAGCCTCTCCGAGACCGAACATCGCTTTGCGGGGCGCGTCGGGAGCGATCATTCCGTTATCCTTGAGGAATTTTTCATATTCCTCAATATCCATATCATCTGCAAGGCGGAAAACGCGGTCTGCCACTCTTATCATACTTTCGTTCAGCCTGCCGGTATCATCGATTATTTCTACAGGTATCCATGTTTCACGGAGCTGCCCGGGTGTCGTGAACTTTATGAGATCATCGTCAAGCAGACCGTTTTCGGACAGAAGCGACTTCACTCTTTCAAGCGCGTTGTATCTCTCCTCCTCCCCTATGACAAAGAGGTTGTCCGACGCACAGATCAGCAGATATTCCACCCGCTCACCGTTGTCGCTGTCAAGCACCGCAAACACTTCAAACGAGTCGTCGTAATTTGCCCAAAGCAACTCCATTACCCTTCTTGCGGCAGTGTATTTTGTATTCTCGCGGAAGACTGACAGCCCGCCTGTATCGGTATCCACGGTGATAAGGAAATCGCTGTCCTCCGTATATCCGATACGGTATGATATGATACCGTCACCGGACGGGTAAGCTTCGTTATCGGAGAGTATCATGTATCGCTTGGTTATGGGCTCAAAATCTCCTCCGAGATCGGGTTTAAGGTCATCGCCGTCGGCATAGTTTTTCAGAATGGCAATAAGCTCGGCGGGAACTTCATTCGGGAATTTATCATGGTCACTTGCGAAGAGATCCTTACATTCGGCGTTTCCTATCCATTCCCAGCCTGTGCCGTCCGCATACATATCATAGGGGCTTTGGAACGCGGAAAAATAGCCCGCCGCTATTCCTGCAAGGTCGTTCTTGTAATAGTATTTCACATCGAAGGTCTGCCTAACATGAGCAGGATTATCATCAGCAGAGGTAATTGAATCGATCTTCTGTATCCACTCTCCGTTTTCGTTTTTTTCTATACTGTACGTTACATTCCCAATCGCGTCATACATTTTACCTAAAGTCGTTCTGAGAACTATCTTGTCATCTGATTCTGAAATCAGATAAACCGGATAAGCATAATACTTCGCATCATGGTTGATCGTTATGTTGTTGTACTCCGTTTCGATATCGGTGATAAGCCCGAGCGGGAAACCATGCTCCGCGGCAAGCTCGCGCTGCCGGATAACACTGAGATAGCCGTTCTCCGGCTCGTTTATCTCTTTGTCTGTTCTGGAAAATTCCGCTATATTGGGTATGCCGTCGTAAAGATAGATGCCGTTCGGCTCCTTTCCGGCAGAGCCGCCAGCCCAATACAGCGTGTCGGGCTGATCCATATCCAGCCACCATATACTGCTTTCAGCCGACCCACCCATACAGAAGATGAGCGTGCTTTCACCCGATCTGTAGAAACCTGTTAGGAAACAATAATTTGCGAGCATTGCGAACTCCGACTTTTCAGAGTCGTCAAAAACTACTTCACGGTCTCCTCTATCCCATATTCCATAAAAGTATTCTTTGAAAGTATTATAGTCCTGCATCTCAGTCCATTCGGAATCGCTTATGCGAAATGCTCCATCGGTATCAAAGTAAGCTTTGCCGAGAAGGTCGAAAGCAGGGTCATACTTTATGTTAGCAGGTTCGGTCGTGATCAACTCCGTTATCGCACTGCCACTTGTCACATCGGGCTCGATGACAGTAGTGATAACTCCCGGTCTCTCGGGCTCTCTCACCGCTATCTTATCCCAGTTCCGCACCAGAAGAACAGCTGCACCGACTATAAGCGCGACAACTGCCGCCATACCGAGCAACCGCATTATCATATATCTGCGGACATCTTTTTTGCTGATCTCAACAGCCTCTGCGGAAGTATCAATGACGATATGACGGGTATCATCGGCTTCATTCCGTCCGGCATAACGCGGCATTGCCATTTCCACATATTTGTGGTCAAGACCGCCGAGAATGTTCATAAATCTTTCTTCCCGTCTCATATCTCTATGCCCTCCTTTTCCAAGAATTTACGGAGATTTTCCCGTATCCGTTTAAGGGTCATTCTTACCCTGTCATCGTTTGTCTTCAAATCATCTGCGATCTCGCCGTATGTACTTCCATAATAATAGCGCCGGACGAACATAATCTGCTTTTCACGAGACAGCATTGACAAGAACCGCTCTACCGCCTTAAGGACAGTCTTATCATCTATCTCGCTTTCAACGCTTTCCTTCGCAGGAAGACACTCCGCTATCTCATCGAAGTCCACGGAGCTGTAACCTCTGCCGTTCTTTATCCGGTTTGAAGCCTTGTACATATTAAGGGCGATATGACGCGCGACCGACACGACAAAAGCACCGAGCTTTGCCGGTTTTTTCGGCGGGATAGCCTCCCACACTTCCATATATGTATCGTTAGTACATTCCTCGGTATCCTCACGGCTGCCGAGAATGTTGTATGCAACGCTCCTGCACGCTCCTCCGTACTTTTTGTCAGTCTCGGTGATTGCGTCCTCGGAGCGGTCAAAATACAGCTTTATTATCTTTTCGTCGTTCATTTTGCCCTCCCATATAATACCCTCTACTAATATAGTCAATATTTCGGACGTAAACCGAACACTTTTTTCAAGTTTTTTTCTGAAAATATTATAGCAGATGTCTTTCCGGATTTCAATGCGTTTTTTCATGCAACGATGTGCGGCGTAAAAATATATAGAATGTTCGCAGCGATAAATATAAAACTAAACTTCGGCAGTAGGAAATAAAAAGACATTGAAACGAGGCGGGTCAATAAAACAAGGACAGGCGAATTATACACCTGTCCTCGGTTGCTTACTATAATGACTGCAAAACAGTGCGGCTTAAGGCTGCGCTGTTACTTTTATATATGCGGTTCCATATGTACTATATGTTCTGGTCACAGTTTGGTGGGAAAGCACCTGCAACGGAGAAATTTATAGCTATTATGGCTTCATCGGTAAGTGCAAGATTGTAATTGAACTTGCAAAAAGGCTTCCGATTGCTGTAATAAAGCAGTCGGGAGCCTTTTTCTGAATCCGCTGTTGCCGGTCGATATGATGGTATTGGCAAAGTTAAATATCTCTTAGTCTGTAGTGCTGGGCAAATTGTTCACAATTGTAAGCAGCATCTTGATATGTGGTATTCCATCAATGTCAAATTCATCCGATACCCGTTTAAATCCTGCCTTTATATAAAACGGTTCAGCATAGGTCTGTGCTTCAAGATATATAGTATCGGCACCAAACAACTCCTGCGCGGTTTTGATTCCTTCCGACAGTAATTTGCTGCCGAGACCGCATCTTCGTTTGGCTGCTATAACGCGGCCTATGGAGACATATTCGCTTTCGATGCCGCGATCCATAATACGCAGATAGGCTATGATTTTGCCATCCTCTTTTATAAACAGGTGAACCGCATCCTTATCAATGCCATCTGCTTCGTGATACGGACATTTTTGCTCAACAATAAAAACATCTATCCTGAGCTTTATTATATCGTACAATTCATCAAGCGTAAGTTCAGTAAACTTTTTAATGTATAATTCCATTTGCACAAAGATGTTACGCCATGCGGATATTGAAACAACTTCAAACATCTATTTGCATATCAGCAAGGAGCGTAAGAAGCTAATGGCAAAAGAGCTTGAAGATTTATATGATTTTTAAAGCGTTATCCTGAATGGTCAAAACAATTATGTAGAAAAAATGTAGAATTGAGGGAAATCTCCGGAGAAAATAACAAAACCGTTCATAGGCTTATGTCCACAAACGGCTCTGTTATCAGCTTTTCACTGGTGCGGAGAATGAGACTTGAACTCACACGAGCTAACGCCCACTACCCCCTCAATTTTATATATAGAGTATCAACATATTTATTTTGTGGCATTTGCATAAATTCCGCTATTATTCCGGACAGGCAAGCTGTGAATGATCGCCAAATAAAATCAAACAAAACATGGTGCCGGAAATTTTTGCGGAAATTTCATTAGAATGGTAGTGGAGATTTATTAGTAAGATTTACTCTACCGTAACACTCTTTGCCAGATTTCTCGGCTTGTCAACATCAAGTCCTCTTGCAACGGAGATGTAATATCCGAGGAGCTGGAGAGGAACGACAGCAAGGCTTGCTGCAAAGTGCGGGTCTATTGTGGGAACGTAGGTCACAAAGTTGCACTGATCCTCGACTTCATACTTGCCGTAAGATGCAAGTCCCATGAGATAGGCTCCGCGGGCTTTGCACTCAACCATGTTGCTTACTGTTTTTTCGTAGAGCTCGTTCTGGGTGAGGATCCCTATAACGAGCGTGTTGTTCTCGATAAGGCTGATCGTGCCGTGCTTAAGTTCTCCGGCAGCATAAGCTTCGGAATGGATATAGCTGATCTCCTTCATCTTGAGGCTGCCTTCAAGTCCGACTGCATCACAAATTAATGAAATTTGCGAAAATCCGACATAGGACTTATACTCCCATGCCGGATTTTTGTATTCACAGGTTTACTGTTAATTGGTAAGGGCATTACCGATACCGATTACTGATACCCTATTTTTAAAAACACATTGAAAACACGCTTTTATTAGCGGTGCTGCTGCTTTCGTTGAAATAGATGCGTGTGAACTTCTCTTTCTTTTTCAGTCCTGTTTTCATAAAAAGCCTCCATTTCGTAAATATTTGCCGTGTCAAGACCTGCATAATTCGACTATTTTTCTCCGGAAATGTTCGTGTCGGACATCGGTTCATCAGAACCGTTTCCGTGAGATTTTTTTCGATTATTGCAGGTCTTGACGATGATTATTGATATTCAGTTGTCAAGGTGCCGTGCGCCATTTTTCAGCGGCTTTGTCCTCCTATTATACACAAGGCGCGGACGCTTTGCAAATGTGGAATTACCGCTTTTTACGTTTGTTATTTTTTAGTTATTTTTGGTTATTTTCAGTCATATTTCGTGAATTACGAAAGAATTGTGCGTTTTGTAAAATTATGCGATAGGTTTCAGCTTTTCACTTGTGAAAATAGTAGAATCGAAAAAAGATGTAAATATTTTTACGGGTGATGTATATATCATTTCATGATTATCATAATTGTGATTTTCGTAAATAACTATTGATTTTCCTGGCAGTGTGTTGTATAATATTTATAACAGTCATCATTCTTATGACTGTATAGCAAAGTATTCATAAACAGGAGCAGTAAAAATGGATTACAAAACTACCGAGATACACAAGATAAAAAGCTATCCCACATATCAGTTCTATGCACATACTGCTTCATCAAAATGCAGTGCTGACGAAGTATTTCTGATATGTGTGCTTGAAACGTTGAAGTGGCTCAGAAACCGTCTGAAAAACTTTGATGAGATTCCGACTCAGCTCACCGCGCCGGAACCTGATAATTACAAAACATTCAGTGAATCTGATCTTTCCTCGTTCAACATAAATGTCGGCGCTGCAATTGACTGTACATATATCCGTGATTCCGGTGTGTGGTCATTGAGAATGACCGAGCCGGATGCCGGTGAAAATATCGGTACCGAGACCGAAAGACTTCCCGTAAGCGGAAGAACATTCCGCACGGAGATAGCATTCATCAAACAGGACGATCATGTTGATGCAGGTGTTCGGACTATCTGCTCGGAACCGTCCGACTGCACTGCCGGTTGTTCGGTATTCCGTCCGGCACTTGTCAAGGCTCTTGCAGGCAACCTGAAAGTTGGGTTTATCAACGAGGGATTCCGCATAGACGGTTCACCGCTGAAAGTAACGAATCAGACGGGATTTCGTAATCTTGAAAAGCTGTTCGAGGCAGAAAAATTTGATATGCCGATTGTTCTTGTAGCAGACAGCGGCTATGATGACGAAGATGAAAAGCGGGACAAGCCAAAGATCCCTGCAATGTCATTCGATATCAATAATATCACAAATGTACTGAGATCTGGTTTTGCTCTGAGCGATAATACAGCAGCCGGATTTGGCATACCCGAACTTTCATACAGCGAAGAAGCGCGTTCCAACATTAAGAAACATCTTGCAGTTAATACTGACGACAGAAAAAAAGACGATAATGCCGATAAAGAATCAAGCGAAAAAGACAATACCGCGTCGATTCCCGCTGAAAAGCGGAGAGAAAAGCTGCCGGTATTTGATTATGCTTCGCTTGCAATAAAGCAGATAGGATTTTCCGCAGTCGCATTTGTCAGCGAGAATTGCTTTGATCTCATCAGAAACAAGCTCGGCGTTGCGCTAAGCCACGGTGATATAGTCGTATGCGCTCACGGGAACGAGATCAAACGCTGTAAGTATTCTCCCGAAAATATTTCAGAGCTGTTCGGATCGCTGCACGCAGAGCTGAAAGAGATGATTAAGCGCGGAGCGTATTCGTTTGGAAATGTGATGTTTTATTCCGATGCGCGGCTTGCCGATCTCGACGAAAAACGCAGCAGGAATATGACGCTTGAAGATGAGCTGAAAGTTTGCAAACAGGAAAATGCTGCACTGAAATCAAAGATAAAAGAACTCGATCAGCAAAACACCGATATGCAGCTCGGTGCAGAGAATAACCGTCTGCTCAGAAAGCAGTTGAATGATGCAAATAACGAGATCGACAATCTGAAATTGTATATTGAAAACTATAACATCGAAGCTGCCAAAAAAGAAAGCTCATACCGTAAGGCTGCTGATCTAATAGATTTCTATCGCCGGAAAGCGGAAGATGCTGCCCGGTTTCCTACCAATAAAGAAGATGTATGTGATTGGGCTGTGAGAAACCTGTCGAAAAATCTGATAATTACTTCACGCGCTGAATCGGCACTGAAAAAATACAGCAATCCGATAGATGTTTCTATACTCTGCGATGCGCTGTATTATCTGAACGCCTATGCGGAATACAGGCTCGGCAATATAGACGAATTTACCTATTCTCTATATGCGCAGAGCTATAATTGGGAAATATCTTCTTCCGGCAAAGAAGCAATGAAGATGTACAAACAGGATTATACCGCATACATCGACGGAAAGCCGTATCTGCTTGATATGCATATCCGTTATGGCGTCAGCTCTCGTGCGCTGATAAGAGTATATTTCTGCTGGGACGAAGCGATGAAAAAAGTAGTTGTCGGATATATGCCGGGACATCTGGCGACTGTTACACAGAGCACATGATTTTTCCCGTTGCTCCAACATGATAGGTACATAATGAAAAGCACGATGTAAGCTGTCTGCTCACATCGTGCTTTTCGTTATAAGGAGGCGCATATTGCGTTGAGTTATGATCTGTTTTTCTTATATCATATGTTACTAGTGCCAAAAAACAAGACTATTTATTGACAATGTTGCTAAAAATAATCGAAAACACTTGCAATTAATTGTAGGATATGCTATAATATACCTGCCAGATTATTTTTATTTCATGTATATCTTCAGCTGTAAGTGTACACTTTTACTATTGGTAGAAGTGCATGCTCTTTTCGCTATATTATGTATGCTTATGGCTTAGGTATATGTGTATAGGAATAGAAATTGTCTGGCAGCAATTAAGAGCTGAGCATTTTTACAGGTGCGCGGCTCACAACAGTCGCGCACTTTTTGTTTTATGATTTCTTATTATAGCTTTTCAAAAGCTTCTTTAACAAGCTGAAATTCTTTTTAGTACAGGCTGGACACGGGCTTACGAATGTCTTGATTATCCCAAGTCGGTAAGGACACCGCTTACATGGGTCTTTGATTTCAGGATTCTTTTTCATAGCAGTGCCGCCTCATATCCGAATTATATTTGCGGTACCCGACGGTTTTGGAGCAGATGCTTTGGGTGCTTTGAACATAGATTCCAATGCAGAATACGTGGCGTCGTTTCCATTGTCTGTTACCGGAACGATGCCCGCGAAAAAGTCTTTTACTTCGGTGCCGTCCGGAATCGTGATGCTTTTCCCTATTTCTTCGGCGATCTCTTCGATTTTCTTCACATAGTCTGTATATACGCTGTGAGCGTCCCTTGCGAATGATTCACTGAGACTGCGTATATCGTCCAGCAGCTCCATTTCCACACTGCCAAGGCTTTCATAGCGATATTCTATCCAACCCTCCGCAAAGTGCATAAGAAAGCGTGATGCAGGATCCCAGCCTTCACCGTAATCATCTTTTATTACATCTACACGGTCAAGGAAGTATTTCAGATCGTACAGTTTATAGTAATCGCTTCCTTTTATTTCGTCGGTAAGCTGTTTGCGCAGTTCACGACCTGCATTTTCACACAGATTCTTTATCTTATCAAACAGTGCGGTTTTCCCGTTCTGTTCACAGCTTGCACGCAGACCGTCCCTGATCTTTTCAAAAGTATCGGTTATTCTTTCCGTATATCGCGCTTCTGCATCGCGTACAAATCCATGCTCGGCACTTGGTGAGAGATATGATGACGCTTTGTCGTAAAGCCGTTTTATTTCTGCATTTTTGGCTTTCTCGCACTCGTTTTTAGAGCGGAACGTGGGACTTAACGATGTCATGCCGATGTTGCAGTAACAAGGCATCGGATAGCAGGAAAGCGCCTTGTGGAAATAGTTTGCAAGCGCGGAATGTTCGTCATAGAAAAAGTCGTAGCCGTTGCTTTGAGCTGCAAATCTGAAAGAGTCGGCAGTGTCCTTGTTTTCTTCTGTCGGAAGGTCAATTCCGTTCACGGTGATACCGAGTTTTTGGTACTGTCCGGCTGTGCAAAGTCCCGAAACCTTTGGTGCGCCTACGCAGTAATATGTTATCCCGGATCTTGACATGGGTATCGAGAACTCGCCTTTGTAAAGCACAATAGTTTTCTCGCCGTTGTTTATAAGTGCCGCAAGTTGGCTCTGATCTGCCGCCACAGCGTCTGCATTGTTGAGAATGTTGATGTCGTCGGTGACTTCCGAGAGCTTCTGACGGTTGCTTTCAAACGCTGCTTTATCACCTCTGCTCAGACAAGCTGCATAGTCAACACCGAGTATGCTGCAGAAGCGCTTTCTTTCGGTATTGTTCCATTCCTTGAATGCGTAGGGTCTGACAGCTTCCGCTTCACTCTCGTAATAAAGCTTTCCGAGCCACTCCGAAAGCTTTCCGCTCTTCTGGAGAGCGATCGCCGCTTCGATATCGAAGTTGCTTCTGAGTTCTGCGAGAGTTGCGATCTCCTTGCCGTTCATTGTGATAGTGTTTTCCATAGTCATACCTCCGTTATTCAATATTTTCGCCTGAGAGATACAGGTCGCTGAGCGCTTCGATGTTCTGCTTTCGCATCTGTTCAAAGAGCAGTCCGAGATCGCCGCCCGGGTTCTCTATATTTTCTCGATGCTCATTTAAGATAAACAGTATCGCCTTGAACAGCGCTTCATCGGCGAACATTACATCATAAGTCTTATCGCCTTTTTTGCAGAACAGACCATACATTGCTTTGTGTGCTGTCGGTATTGAGTAAAGCAGCATTGCCGATTCGATATCCGGGTGAGACACATTTTCGAGATAATAAGTTATCTTATCTTCCGAGTACTGTATGAACTGCGGTATTATCCGAACGTGTCCGGTTCTGTACACCTCGGTATATGCAAGGTCTATTCCGTACATTCTGTTTCCGAGCAGGAGCTTCGGCACATTCTCCTGCAGCAGAAACGCTTTCTTGCTGCCCGGAAGTTCCGCATAGCTTTTAATCATATCGTCCATTTTCATCTTCCTTTCTGCGCTTTCGGTTTCTGTATTATCATCATAACAGAAAAAAGCCGATGATAAAACCCATTTGAATTCCGGAAATAAAATATTTTTCCGGAACTCAAATCCGTTGCGCCCCCGTGTCGTATATGGTATAATAATGTCAGATCCACAAGGAGGACGATACTATGATAGATTACAAGGAGCTGGACGAAATGGTAGATAACGTGTGGAGAATCGAAGACGATCTTGCATTGATCGGAGTTACAAAGGAACAGGCATTGAAGCTCGCGGACGAGTATATTACAGAAATAACTGAACTTTATAACAAGCACGGCATTGAAAAGCGTCAGAAAGCAATAATGCTTGAGGATATCTGCGAAATGGCAGATGCAAACGACCCGGAGCAGCTGAAGCTTGTCTGTGCATTTACTGCCGATTATGGGCTGCTGTTCGGAGATACTTCCGGCGATCATAAGATAACCTGCTGGCTTCGGGACGCACCGTTGGCACTTGAAATGCAGCGACTTGTGACTACACGCCGGGAGAAGCGGGATATAATGCAGAATATTGCGAAATGCACAAAATCAGAGTCATCACCGTCAGCAAGTCACTATCTCGAAGTGTTTGATCTGCTTGCAAGCAATGGTTATGCAGACGGTATATCCGACCTTTCGGTACTGAAAGATAATCTCGCGGATGTTGAGCGTATTATAAATACTCACACGGGATTTGACAAGATAGCACCTTTCGTGTATTATCAGGTGCTTGTACGGAACTCGAAGAAAATGCTCGAAAAGCCGGACTATCAGCTTAATCCCGAGAGCCTGTTCAAGTATCAGAAGTACAGCATTGATACAGATAACGGCAAGAACTTCGATACATACACCGATTACCTGCAATTGTACATCGACTTGATAGATATATTCCCGGAAGCCGACAAGGAGCTCTGTGAGATGTGCTACCTCGATACATCAAACCTTGGTTCGTGGAATTATGATAACGCCGATGCGGAAGATATTCCGATGTATATTGATGACAAGATCGGGATAAAGGCGTTTTTCGCTTTTGATGAGGGTCTGAATGAATTTGAGTTCTTCAAAAAGAACGATGTTAATTATGATGATGTTGCTGATTACGAGAACGCTCACCCGCAGCTATGGAAAAGCGTTAAGAAAAAGCTCAATGCCGTCAGCGGTAAAAAAGTATGCAACATTCTCGAAAATGCCGAGGTTATCGTAAAAGAGTTGAGCCTTGAAAACCCTATAAAGTCGGAAGATCTGCTTGTATTTCAGGGTTGCAGTTATCAGATGATCGCGGACTATATCAGCGATTATCTTGTTGAGAAGGTGTGCTGCATTATCTCGGACAAGCCTGGATTCCGAAAGGAGAGCGTATGAAAGAAGCTAGGTTATACATTACACACTTTCACAAGTGCGCTTTCTGCAAGCACTGGTATGACCCGACAAACTCGCATATCCGTCCAAAGAATCAGCGGACACAGCTTTGGGAGTTCGACGAGAAAGCAAAGTCATACTGTGAGATAAAGCGGGTCGATAAGAGTGCGGATTATGGGTGTATGGAGTTTGAGGGGAAGGTATAAGTATAAAAAATGATATTGACTGAGGTGAAAACATGAAAACAATTGAAGAACTGCAAGCCCAATTAAAGCAGATCTGTGCTGAGCTTGATGCCCTGAAAGCCGCACAGTTTCCGGAAACGCCGGAGACCAATTTCAAAGAAATAGCTGCGAAAGCAAGCCGCTATCCGATAACCGGACACCCTCTTGCGAATGAGGACGAGCATACCAAGGAAATGTATATGCTCATGCTTATGTCGGTGATCGTGCTTGACAGTGAGAAATACACGGAAAGCTTCATGACTTTTTACCGGATAGCCGCCGGAATGGGCTATAACGGAAATGCCGAAGAACTGCTGCTGAAAGCGCAGACTATGAAGTTCGAGACACTTGACGAGTGTACACGGCTTTTCGGTAAAGACGATAAAAGACTGATGCTTCTGCTTGAATGTATGCTCATTGCTGCGCAGTTCGACAATGGCAAGCGGAAGGCTATGGAGTATATCGCAGAACTTGCTTCTCTGATGAATGTTACAAAAGAGCAGATAACCTTTTTGTCGAATCTTGCGAGGGTTATACTGACGCAGGACTTTAATGAATATAAAAAAGATGTACCGAATGAATATATTGGATTGTTTGATTGCTATTTATGCAATATAGAAAATGAATCTGAAATTGAGCTGTTATACGCTGATGCTGATATTCATGCAATTCTTATATAGATAACTATGGAATAAGAAATGTGGAATACAAAAATGATACTATCAAGATAACATATCTCCAATATGCATTTGGCCTTTTTCTTGAAGGTACAAAATCTATAACTATTTCTCCTCCCCGAAAATATATAGATAGGATACTTACCAGCGATGAGATTGCAGAGATACGGAACGGAAAAACTAAAGTTCTATATGGAGTTGCTTCCAATAATCCGTTAGCCCATAGTCTGGCATTAAAAAGATTAATGGAAGCTTATAATAAAGAATTGAGAGAAATTGTAGAACCCGAACAATTGTAACGAACTTTAACTAGTGTTTGGATAATAAATAGGAGGTACCAAAATGAAAGAACTTTACACAACTTATATCAACAAATTTGAACAGGCAAAAGCAATCGCGCAGAAGTACGATCTGTCCACAGAGAAGGCAGACACCGCTATAGACGATATCCGCGATTTCAGGATCACAGTTCCGCTTATCGGCGGATTCAGCACCGGCAAAAGCTCGCTGATAAACTGCGCACTCGGCAGAGATCTTCTTTCCACAGAGATCACGCCGGAAACTGCCGTCCCCGCGGAAATATGCTACGGAAAAGACAGTGTTGTTTATGTTTCCGGATCCGGCACGGAAAGCGGAACAGTCGAGGGTCTTAATACAAAAGATCTCTCAATTGACAAGGTGAACCTTGTGCAGATAACGCTGGAAAATGATTTTCTGAAAACAATTCCCACAGTCAAGATCGTCGATATGCCCGGTTTTGATTCGGGTTATGAGATACATAACCGCGCAATAGACGAGTATCTCCCGAAGAGCCTTGCCTACATAATTGCGGTCAGCGCGGACGAGGGTACTCTGCGTGAAAGCGTTCTGAATTTCCTCGCAGAGCTGAAACTCAATGAGATGCCGGCGTATGCAGTAATAACAAAGTCGGACAAAATACCGGAAGATCAGCTTGCCGGAGTCCGTGACCATGTAAAGGCGACAATCGAAAGCAAGCTTGGGCTGGGTGAAGTAAAGGTCGCAGTTACAAGCGCTGATGATGAAGAGTGCGACGGCTTCAAGGAAATACTTGCCGATTTGCAGGGCAGGAGTGAGGAAGTATTCGTAAAGCATTTCAGAAGCAGGCTGATCGTTTTCCTGAATGATATCAGAACATACCTCGCATCTCAGCTTCGTGTGAAGGATTACTCGTCCGAAGAGATAGAAGCCGAGATCGAAAAGCTCGAAGACAGTATCGCAAAGCTTAATGAAGATGTTGCAAAGGAAAAGGAGAAATTCGACAAGCAGTGCGAGAGATGTATTGAGCAGATAAGCACAAAGGTTACAAGTAATCTTCAGACAGCGGAACAATCGATCGTTAATTCCGTAATAAGCGGAAACAGCGTTGATGAAAAAATAAATGCAATAGTCAGAAATACAATAACGGCTGAAATACACAGTTATTTTGAGCCGCAGGTAAAGGCTTATATAGAAGATATAGGAGCACTTGTATCAGAATGTACAGCTTATGCCGATATGTCTGTTACCGATATAAGTAGCGCTGAGAGAAGTGAAAACGAAGAAATACGAGGTGCGATAACCAGTGCGATCACGCCCTTGACAACCGTTCTGCTCACCGGTGCTGCCACATGGTTCGCTTCTACGGCAGCCGGGGCAGGGATTGCAGCAGCATTAGGAATGACAGTTACGGGACTCGGAGCAGTACTCGGACCTATCGGCGCAGGCGTAGGTCTGATTGTCGGAACACTAATAGGACGAGGAATGCGCAAGAATCAGGAAAAGAAAAAGCGCGAGGAAGCAGAACAGAAGGTGTCACAGGCTATAGTGGAGATATCTGCTATGGCACGGGATAAAGTCAAAGAAACAATATATCAGATGCGTGATAAAATAAACGAGAGCATAGATACAGATATCAATGAAAAAGCAGAACTTCACAGAAAGGCTCTTTCAGAAGCACAGCATCGTCTCAAAGAAAATGAGCAGGCTATCGCCGAGCGTTTTGATGCTCTTAATGCAGATATGCAGACTGTGAACAATATGATCAGAGCGGAGGGCTGATAATGGCTAAAAACGAGATAAACAGGCAGTTCCTGCTGCTGAAAAACATAATCAGATACTCGGAAACGGCCGAAATGTCGGTAGATATCTCGGCGGCGGAACAGATGATACTCCACACTCTCCCGGAAGAACTTGAAAAGAATGCGCCCCCGAATTTCCCGGAGCTTTATTTCGATTTCAAGCAGGAATATGAGCGCTTCAAGGATTTTATCCTGTATGATAAACTCATAGGCAAGAATACCGTAGCTCTCGGCGGAGGTTTTTCAAGCGGAAAGTCCAGCTTTCTTAATTCTCTGCTGTCGGTTGAGATACTTCCTTCGGATATAAGCCCGTCAACATCTGTACCCACATACCTTGTATATGGCGATAATGACGAGGTTTACGGGATAAACACTTTCGATTCAAAAGTGAAAATGGATATCGAAGATGTAATGCTCCTCGCACACGGATTCGGGCGCGAGGGAGGGGAGCAGGAAGTAACGCTCGGACACCTGCTGTCAAATCTGTTTATCTCGACACCTAAGCAGGTCTTTGAGAATCTGGTGCTGCTCGATACTCCCGGTTATTCCAAAGCAGAGACTGTCGGATATTCTGCAAAGACCGATGAAAAGATAGCCCGTACACAGCTGAATTCCAGCAACTATATACTGTGGTTCGTACAGGCGGACGCGGGGACTATTACAGATTCGGATATAGAGTTCATAAAAACACTTAATCCCGAAATTCCCAAGCTGATTATTGTCAATAAAGCGGACAAGATACCGCCGAGCGAGCTTGAAGATGTAGTCGGTAAGATAAGAAATGTGCTTGATATAAAGGGAATACGCTATGTCGATGTACTTACCTATTCAAGCGAGGAACCGGAAGATTATCAGCTCGACGAGATAACCGAGTATCTGCATAAATGGGACAGTGAACGAAGTGAAAGCCGTTTTGCTTACAATTTCAAGGTGCTGTTCACTAAATGCCGCGAGTATTACGACGAAAGACTTGCCGACGAGCAGAAGCTGCACAGCAGACTCTCTCATATACTTGCAGATGTATCGCTTGAAAATGATGATGCAAGGGATTATCTCAATTCGCTGGATTCAGCTTCAAAGAAGCGCATATCGGAACTCAAAGATCTGAAAGAACGGCTCAAATCCTTGCAGAATGATTTCTTTACGGAGATGAAACGCATAGGCGACGCAGTGAACATCGTCATGCCGGAACCCTCGGAAATTGATCTTATCCGTGACAAGGCAGCAGACCCGAAGGAGATCCTTGATGCTTACTGCGAAAAGGCAGGCAAGAATACACAGAAGGCTCTCAATGCAAGGAAAGATCTTGCGGATATGATATCCGGAATATTCGAGGATATCGAACCGGTATTCAACAAGCTTGCCGGAACAACGGATTACACTTCCGAGCTTGCGGACGAGATCGAAGGATTGTTGAAAATAGATAAAATAAAGTTTAACAATATGCTTATAAAGTGAGGGATTATATATGGGCTTATTGGCAGTTACAGCAAAAAACAATGTTGATACAGTATTAAAAAATGAAAAGATACATACTTATAAGATAAATGATGGACATCCACTAATTGGTTGTGATGAATATGTTCGTGGTTTGTATATTGATATGCTATGTGTTGTAGCTATGTATGAGAATGAAGACAACGAAAACCAGAACAGATTTATCCAACGGATAATGGCCGGCTGTAATGATAAAACTCTGATAAACGAGCATATTAAAAATGCTATGCAGCTTTCAGTTGAAAAAATATCAGAGATAATTAAGCAGATAAAAGATAATAATCTTGAGAACATCTTTTATCTGGAATCTCTTATTATAAATTGCGCCAACGGACAGCCGAATAAGAAACAAGCGCATTTTCTTGCTGAGCTTGGTGAGGTTCTCGGATTTGACAAGAAAAAAATCTCGTTTATGTGTGATCTTGCTGTAGCTGTCGTTGAGCAGAATTTTGAGGATTTGAAACCTAAAGCTCTCGAATACGAGGAAGGCGCATATATTTGCAAAAATGCGGCTTGTTATGTGTGGGATAAGAGCTTATTTTCGACTAAAAAAGACCTGTACTATTATTCTAAGAGCATTTCAGAGCAGCCTTTGTTTGATGAATCAATCGAATTAGAAAACCTAAACAGTGTTGTGATAGAAAATCAGACTATAACAACACAACTTAGTTTCACAAGCATCAATAAAGTAACTATTATCAACTGCAACATAAGAAATATAAACAGTATATGTTTTTATTTTGCTGGTGTTAAAACTGTTGAGGTAAAAAACTGCCGTTTTAGTGATTGTTATGGCGGTTTTAGTTTTGATTCGCGTGATACGATGCTGAATATTGAGGATTCTGAATTTAACAATTTCAAAAATAGTTACGACTACTCCGGTGTTATTGTTTGTTCTAAAAAAGGTAATCAGATTACAATCAGAAACAGCATTTTTAGAAATTTAAAGGCATGTGGTTTATATCCTGGTGTTATTTCTTATGATAATAGTGTTACTTCTATTAATTGTGTCTATTCAAATTGTTTAGGTTATGCTATGTTCCGTTTTGGCAAATTTACCGGAGAAAAAAATACATATACTTCTTGTGTAAGAGAAAGGAATTAAAGGGTAACAAACGTGCAGATATTTGAAAAAACCGCTGCCGAGCAGCAGCGAATGAATGAATTTCTTGAAAAGACAGAAAAGGCGATAAAGACTCTTGAACCGTTCAGCGAACAGGTAAACACAAACGAACTTTCTGCCGTGCGGAAAGGCTTTATTTCGCAGACCGAGGATTTTTACCGCAGCGACAGAAAGCTCAATGTCGGTGTTATCGGTCAGGTCAAAGCAGGAAAATCAACATTTCTGAATACTCTGCTTTTCGGCGGGAAGAAGATACTTCCGAGCGCGAGAACGCCGAAAACAGCCGTGCTCACAAAGATAGAGTATGACGAAAATAACAGTCTTTTCGTTGAATATTACACCCGTGAGGAGTGGCAGGTGCTTGAAAGCTATGCCGCATCGGATATTGCCGACAATGAGCATACAGCTGCCCGCGAAATAATGAACATGGCAAGACAGAACGGGATAAATGCTTTCGCATATTGTGATAAGGGAAGTGAAACAATAAATTTCACAACGGCTGACGAGCTTATGGGAAAGCTTAATGATTATGTCGGTGAAAACGGCAGTGTTACTCCTGTTGTAAAATCCGTGACTATCAGAATGGACAAGCCTGAGCTAAATGAGATCAGCGTTATAGACACTCCCGGTCTGAATGACGCTATCGCTTCGCGTACAGATAAGACCCGTGAATTCATGGAAAAGTGCGATGTTGTTTTCTTCCTCAGCCGCGCATCGCAGTTCCTTGATTCCACCGATATGCAGCTCGTTACTTCGCAGCTGCCACAGAAGGGCGTTGAGAATCTTATTCTGATAGGAAGCCAGTTTGACGGTGGATTGCTTGATGTTCTCAGAAAAAATCCTTCAATTGAGGACGCGATGACAGAAGTTTCTACCAAACTCACCGCTCATGCTGCCGATATTATCAAAAGCAGAACTGCCGAGGGAACACTCAGCGGTAAATTCCTTTCTCAGTGCAGACAGCCGATATTTATTTCATCTATGGCGTATAATGCTTCTCTCAAAGACGAAAGTGAATATACTGCCGATGAGACTTTTTACACAAAAAAGCTGACCAAAAAAGGCGCAGACCGTGATATGCTGCGCAAGATCGGCAACATGGACACAGTAATATCAAAGTTCAACGAAATAATCGAGAAGAAAGACATTACTCTGCAAAGCAAAGCAGCACAGCTTGTCCCGAATGCCGAAAAGGTATGGCAGGAAACCGTCAGAAAACTGTCCGATTATGTCCGTGACACACTGCGTAAACTTCAGACCGAAGATAAGGGTTCCCTTGAAAAGCAGAAAAAGTTCATGACATCACAGATGTCGGAGATCAAGACCTCGCTTGAAAATGTGCTTGGTGAACTGATGCTGTCTTTGGAAAGCGCAAAAAATGACTGCATGAGAAAGCTTCGTGACGGAGCGCGTGAGTATTCAAAGCTTACAGAAAAGACCGGAACCGAAACGCATACGGGTTCACATATAGTAGGGCAGAAAAGTTTCCTTGGGTTCAAATGGGGAGGTCACCGCGAGACTTATACATACGAAACAAGCTATACTTATCTTGCCACTGCCGATGCGCTTGAAAATGTTCGAAGCTTCGGATATGATGCTTGTTCTGATATTGAAGCATCATTCATGAAAGCGGTTGATGTAAAATCGACAAAGCGTAGGCTTATACAGACTATACTCGACAATTTCGATACATCTGACGAAAACTTTGATATCAACACATTCCGGCATATTACAGATGCTACTCTCAACAGGCTTGAATTTCCTACTATAAAGCTCGACGTTACATCATATCTTGGAAAAATATCAAATAAGTTTTCCGGTGAAGTCCGCAACTCGGCTGATCGTTCAGCTTTACAGAATATGCTCTCGGAAGTCATGGATGGACTTTTTAACGAAGTCGGGAATAAATTTACAAGTGAAGTATCGGATTTCAAGAAAAAGATAGACCAGATGAAAAATGACTTTGAAGCTGAATTGTTAAAGAATATCACAGATGAATATGATAAACTTATAAAACAGCTTGAGAACAAGGACGAAGAAATTAAATCGTACACGGCTGCGCTTGAAACTATAAAAAGAATTTAAGCGGAACTCGCTGTGACCTTGGTTCATATTATATACCTTATATATAACTGAGTCTTTCAATGTAGAAAACAGGACAGGTGAGATCATCGCCTGTCCTGTTTTTGAATATCCGACTGTCTGACTATGATTGTTGGGCCAACTCGTGGTCAACAAAGCTACTTTTGGTCAACTCAAAATGCTGAATTTAACATCACAATTCAACTATTCTCACCATCATCTTTTTTCCTGAATGTCATGTGTTCGTATACCTGTATCAATTTTCTTACATAACTTTAATATTTTATTATACCATTTTTCGGGCTGATTTTCAAGATTTCGAGAACAGTTTTGACAACCTTTGTAGACGGTTTACTTTGAACCCACTGGATTCAAAGTTCCCCCCAAAAAGAGCCAAGAAGCAAGCTCCTCAGCTCCATATCCTTATTCAACCCCCGTAAACATCACCTGATAACTCAGCCCCGTAAACTCTCTGAGAAAGTCCATATCCGAGAAGTTCAGTCCGTAGTTATGCGTTTTACCGCTGTCCCTGCCCGTGTAAAGATACTCCATCTTCTCCTGATCGAGATGCTCGGTGCGGAGAGCTTCACGGTCAAAGCCTTTTTCTTTCAGGTGATACAGCACGATGCGTGAGAGCTGCACCTGCACGATGCGATACTATCGCTAGCAACATAGAACAGCCTACGGTCCTCTTCGCAGTTGCGAAATGCTTCGGAGTCTGTTGGTGTAGTCTTATCCGCCGCATCGGAGGGGAGAATGCCGGATTTTTTGTATTCACAGGTTTACTGTTAATTGGTAAGGGCATTACCGATACCGATTACTGATACCCTATTTTTAAAAACACATTGAAAACACGCTTTTATTATCTCATTTTTTTGTTTTCAAAATTACCCTATCGGCAATCAGTATCGGTAAACATATTACCGGCTGTCGGTAATCAGGTATGCCTGCTGTTTATACCTCATGGAGGTCTGATATTTGTTTTTTACAACACCTGCTACATAATAATAATCCCCAAAGATACATAACACTGTATCATGGCAGAAATAACGAAAGAAGGAATTACAGTGTCAGGTATAATAACAGGCTGCTTCACGATCAACGACAATGGTTACAGGAGCACAGCAATTCTCACTTATGACGACGGAACGAAATATGTTTGCAAGTACAGCTTGCCGGAACTAATGGATTATGACACTGTAGCGAGATTGGCTGCTGTCGAACTTTCTAATGTGGTAAAGATAATAAGGTTCGTTTCGGGATCAATGACAACCGAATTTGTGGAAGGAGAAGATCTCTCAAAAGCAACGATCCCGGAAGGAAAGATGTTCGATGTAATTTTACAGATTTGTGACGGACTATCTGAGCTTCACGATCTCGGAATAATCCACCGCGATATCAAGCCCGCAAACATAATCCTTGGTCTTGACGGAGTTGTGAAGATCACAGATCTTGAGAACATAAGATATACTAACGGCGGGAAGATAGTTGACCCTAACTATCCCGGTCCGCAGGAGTATGCGGCACTTGAAATGCAGCTTCTTCTCGAAGTGGATCACAGAGCTGACATCTATTCGCTCGGTGCGACAATTGATGAGATCATTAAACACGATTATGACAAATATCCGATTCGGAACATAATCAACAAATGCATGGAAGTGCAGCCCGACGACAGATATTCCTCTGTGAAAGAAGTAAAAGAGGAAATAATTAAAGTCGCACAGATGTTCAATAATGATTGATCTGCAAATCTTCTGAATTTCAGTTATATATTATTATAGTGTCTGTGATATGCGCAGGCCCGAAATATTCGGATCATAAACAATTTCCCGCTGTGGTGCAGTCCACAGCGGGCGTTTTGTGTATTGGAGGACACAGCTATGTTTAAAAACGAAAGATATGTGACCTGTGGAGTTGCCGCAAGGATCCCACTCGTAACCCAGCTCATGATGTGGGCGATGATCGATGATCTGAAAACCGTTGAAGTTGACAGCTTTCAGGTCTTTTTTCTTTCTCCAGCCAATGGAAAGCAGAAAATAACTCAGGCGCAGGAAGTTCCGGAGTTCAGACGAGAGCTTTCTGTTGACTGTGAGGAACCGGTGGCCGAGAAGGTCTATGTTATTGACAGCATCGAATATTCTACGATGCTGCTTGCTGAGGAATATTGAGGAGGTTCATAATAATGGAAAATAAAACTACAAATGAAATCACATTGTTCTGTCACTTCTGTGGCTGTGAGCTTGCTGCAGAAACAATATGTGAATTTGACGGTGTTCAGATGTGCCGCGATTGCCTTTATGACAGGACAACAGTGTGCGACTGCTGCGGCGACAGGATCTGGAACGAGGACGACTACGGCGACAGTAACATCTGCTTGTGCGAAAGCTGCCGCGATGAGAATTACACCCGCTGTTACCATTGTGACACACTTCTCAATAACGATGACGTTTATTATGACGATGATGATACGCCTTACTGTTACCACTGTTATCACGACTGTTGTTCCAGCCCTATTCATGACTATGCTTACAAGCCGGAACCCATATTCTATGGTGACAGCGACAGATTCTTTGGTGTAGAGCTGGAGATCGACGGGGGAGGTAAAGACAAGGATAACGCCGATACCATTCTTGATGCAGTTAACGGCAGCAATGAGCTAATATACATCAAGTCGGACGGCTCTCTGAATGAGGGATTGGAAATAGTCACACACCCGATGTCGCTTGACTTCCACAAGAATAGAATGCCATGGCTGGAGATAGCTGAAACCTCATTGAGACTCGACTACTTAAGCCATAAAACAAGTACTTGCGGATTGCATATCCACGTCAACAGAACAACATTCGGACTTACCCGCGAAGCGCAAGATGA
>CAMVGH010000027.1 GCA_947166945.1 uncultured Clostridia bacterium | reverse complement strand
GCGGGGCGTTCCCCGCTGGTGCCGCTGACCGGGGTCGAACCGGTACGGATTTTACTCCGAGGGATTTTAAGTCCCTTGTGTCTGCCTATTCCACCACAGCGGCATATTTAACTTTAATATTATACCACGAAAATACGATATTGTCAACAGTTGATTTGAATTTTATGAAAAAGGGAAGCGAAAAACGCTTCCCTGTCTGTTATAGTCACCACAGGACGTGCGATCAGTTCCTGATGATCTCACGCCAGTCAAGATCGCCTCGTTCGAGGGCATGGATAAGCGCTTCGCCGGTAGCAATATTTGTTGCAACGGGAATATTGTGGACATCGCTGAGACGAAGCAGCGTCATTTCGTTTGGCTCATGCGCCTTTGCATTGAGAGGATCCCGGAAGAAGAACAGTATATCTATCTCATTGCAGGATATCCTTGCACCGATCTGCTGATCGCCGCCCTGGGAACCGCTGAGATAACGCTGTATATTAAGACCTGTCGCTTCAGCGACAAGCTTTCCGGTTGTACCGGTGGCACAGAGATTGTGTCTGCTGAGTACACCGCAGTAAGCAATGCAGAACTGAACCATAAGTTCTTTTTTGGAGTCGTGGGCTATAAGTGCTATATTCAACCTTGACACCGCCTTTTCAGTAGGATTTTAACATTAGGTCAATCAATATTGATCGAAAGAGGAACTCTTTCTCCGAGTATTCTTCTGGAGATCGCGTCATACGCTTTGAAACCGGCACTGTTCTTCGGAAGCGGCGAACCTTTTGCACCGCAAACACGTATCTCACTGTCTTCCGGAACAACACCGATGAGCGGGATACCTACAGTATCCATAACTTCATCGAGATCGTAAAGTATCTCCTCGTCCTTGAACTTAACGGGGACTTTATTGATGATAAGACGCTGGTTCACGCAGTTCTTCACATAGAGGAAGTCGGAAAGCATCTGCCCGTCTCTTACGCATACTGTATCAGGAGTCGTGACCATAAGAATGAGGTCTGCTGCCTTGATAACACTGAATACCGAGCTTCCGATACCCGCGGTATCCATGATGATGTAATCAAAGTGATTTCTCATTTCCTCACAGACACCGATGACCTTTTCGGGGTTTATCTCGATAAAGGGGTTCTTTGTTGCGCAGACAAGGGACAGATTGGGACTTCTGTCAACCTTGGTGGCAGCATTGAGAATATCTATCTTACCTTCAAGATACTCACCCATATCGTGCTTTACATTCCCGTTGATACCGAGAATGATATCCTGGCATCTGAGTCCGAAGTCCAGCTCTACTATCAGGGTCTTCTTTCCCTGATAAGCAAGACATGAAGCTATATTTGCAGAGGTGGTGGATTTACCCGTTCCGCCCTTACCGGCAGTTACGGCAATGATTTGAGACATTTGTTACGCCCTCCCTTTAAAATGTGCCGAATACAGTCAATAAACAGAAAGCACACCTTCTTGCATACTCACTCATATTAACATAGATAAATTATATCATATTTTTCCGAATTTTAAAAGACCTTTTTTCAATTTACGAACATTTTCGTGAATACTGCAATGAAAAAAGGCCACATTTTTGTCTATTTTAAACAACGCAGTGAGACTATCTGCGTTTCCACGGGGTAAGAATTACGCCGTTTGCGTCCATATCAGGCTGATAGTCTCTGTAAACAAAGCAATCTATAATATTTCTCACCATATATCTCGAATATTCCCCGTTCTCCAGAACGACCCCGAACGCTATCTGCGGGTCTTCGGCGGGATAATATCCCATGACCGTGGAATTATATACACCATCAGAGCCCGCTTCCGGCGTACCGGTCTTTATGGCAACACTGTACGGGAGTCCTGAAAAATTCCACAGTGCGGAACTTGTCGGCCAGTTCACAAGGGTTGATACCGCGATCATTCCCTCACGGACGATACCGAAAGCTCCGTTTTTGTCTTCTATGATATCCGCGATCTGAGGTTCGGTCTTATACTGCAATTCTTTCATATCGTAGTCCCAGACCGAATCCACGATGTACGGCTTGTAACGGACCCCGTCGTTGGCAAGGGTGAGAGCCTGTACCGCAAGATGAAGCGGTGTCACAAGCGTATCCATCTGCCCTATCGCCGCCTGAAGAGTATTGCCGTCGTCCCACGCCTCACCGCGGAGTTTTTCATACAGCGCCGGAGAGGACATCTGCCCTGCCGAACCACCTGTCTCCAGTCCGAGGTCGGTGCCATATCCGAATTTCTTCGCAAAGGAAGACAGTTCATCTATCCCGAGCCTTCTTCCGAGATCATAGAAAAATATGTTGCATGACCATTTCAGGCAGTTCACCACGTTGTACCCATAATGATAGCCGGTACATTTCGGCTGATAGTCCGCATAATATGTGTATCTGCCCGTGCAGGTACCCTTGCTGTTGCGGTCTATCAGCCCGTTTATCAGCCCGTCTGCGGCAGTTATCGTCTTGAACGCCGAACCTGGACGGTAAAGACCATAGGTACAGCGGTTCAGCATGGGGCTTCCGGGTTCCGCGATGACAGACGCGTAATCCTCAACCGACTGTTTCAGGTCATAGGTAGGATAGGTCGCCATTCCGAGCACCGCTCCAGTTTTCGCGTCAAGTACCACGACAGCTCCGGCTTCACATTCCTGTCCCCTGTCCGCAGTATTACGCAGCCAGTTTATGTGGTTGGCAAGTATTTCCTGCAATGTCGCCTGATCGGAAGCGTTTATCGTAAGTTTCACACTGCTCCCCGCGGTAACTTCCTTTGTCACTGTGTCGGACAAGGCTATCCCCTTTGAATCCCGCACTATGGTACGTTCGCCGTTCGTACCGCGCAGAACGCTTTCCATAGCACGTTCGACACCGTACTTTCCTATTGTGTCATTATAGCTGTAACCGTCGCTTTTCAGTCCTGCATATTCCTCCGGTGATATCGCTCCGACCGAACCGAGAACGTGCGGCGCTATATCTGTGACCACATACTCCCGTGCGCTTTCCTCTGCCGCATCTATGCCGGAAAGTTTTATCCCGAGCTCCTTTATTTTTATTACAGTCTCTATTGAAACATCATCGGCAAGGGTGAAACGGTTCTCATATGAAAAGTCCTTCTTCTCCATTTCATACCGCACTCCGCCGATAAGCCGAACTTCCTCCGGGCTGTATCTCCCTGTATCTATACCGTACTTCTTTGCAAGGGCGGAAACGCAGTTATCCGGGGTCGCAGCGGCATTTACCGAGATAAATGACTTGAAACCCCGCAGGCTGTCATTGTCGTCCGTCGTGAACCCAAAAGGCTCGGTATAAGTGAGCGGGACAGAGTCATTCCAGCTTTCACCGCTGTCCCGAAGCGTCTTAACAGCTCTCAGCAGTACATCATTCTGTGTATCCGGCGCAAGAAAGGCTTTCTGCACTATTATTTTATATACGGCTCTGTTCGATGTCATAAGTCTGCCGGTGCTGTCGAATATCTGTCCCCTTGTGGCGATCATCTCCTGTACAGCAGTATAGCTTCTCTCCGTCTGCGCGAAATATTCTCCGCCCTCGACTATCTGCATACTTATGAGCCTCACAATGCACAGAAAGAGTAAAACGAATATAACAACAATAAGAGTTATCCTGCGTATTATAACAGAAACCTTGCTCAATCATCTTCCTCCTGTCCCGGCTGTTCGCTCTCATAATATACCACGTCCGCTCCGTTTCTTCCGAGCCGCCGCTCGATCATGCTCACAAGCAGGTAAACTGCCGGAGCCGCGACTGTCGTAGCCACTGCTGTCGGTACTATCGATGCGGTCAGAATAACATCGCCCCGGTGGACATTCCATATTACAACATTGAAAAGGTAATCCATGGAGAACTCGATAAATACCGCCGCTGCAGTGAGTATCAGGAAATTGACGATGTTCACTCTTATAAGATTGCGCACAAGCACCGAAACAAGCACACATACCGCCATGAGCCATACCGCGCTGAACCCGAATATGAACCCATAGGCTATGTCGGTCATATATCCGCAGAACAGAGCGAAAACACAGGAAGCAAGCTCGTCACGGTACATGGAGAAAGACACGGCAAGCGGTATCAGGAATACCGGCTGCCACGCCCCGAACACGCCTATACGCATCAGAACATAGAAAAAAACAGCGAGAGATATGAATATCATATATTTTGCGAACCTGTACCGCCGCTCGGTACGGGACAGCTCCTCACTCTTCATCGTACTGTATCTCATCTGTCGTCCTGTCCCTCAAAACCCGTCACAACAAACACACTTGTTACTCTGAATACATCTTCTGCCGGGGCGATGACAGCGTGACAGGTAAGTCCGTTCTTGTCATCGAACACGCTCTCTACCGTACCTACCATCATATTTTCCGGAAACACCGAACTTCCGGACGTGAGAAGAATATCTCCCGGAGCTATCCTGCCGCCTTTCGACATATAGCTCACAAGGCACTTCCCCTCCGCTGCGTATTCGGGGTCGTTGTCGGTCACGCCGACAGAGCGGCTTTCGGCTGTTATCACTCCGACGTTCACCTCGGAAGAGAGTATGGTCCTGACCGTCGAATAATGTTCGGATATCTCCCCGACTATCCCCACAAGCCCAACCGATGTGAATACCGGATCATAGAGCGAGATACCGTCCGCGCTGCCACGGTCTATGGTAAATCCACCGGAAAGATCTCCCGCATTTCTTGCAATAACGGTACACGGCGGCGACCATATATAATCCTTATGCTGCTCGGCTATCCCGAGAATACTGCGGTACTGCTCGTTCTCTGCATCTGTCTTTTCCTTGTCGATCATCTCTCCGTACATTTCGGTGAGCATTTCTTTCAGCTTTTCGTTTTCCGTCTTGTAGCGCTGTGCGTTGACAAGAGTATCTATGGTTTCGGCAGTCCAGTCGCTTACCGCTTTTCCTGCTGATACGAACGGCTGTGTGACCGTTTCCAGAAAGCTTCTCGGGAATATTATATTGTCGCCCGCCACTGCGGCGTATATCATTATTCCGAATACAAGCGCGAATATGCAGATGATTATTCTGAATTTCACGCTCTGAAAAAACTCTTTCATTTTCCTGCCTTTACAAATATGCAAAAAAGTGCTTTGAAGAAAAGCCCCAAAGCACCCGGTCCTGCTCAGTATCTGGAGTCGTCGTCACTGAGAACATCTATCAGCTTATCTATATTCTCAAGCACCTTGCCTGTGCCGTCCGCAACGCAGTCCAGCGGTCGTTCCGCAACTTTCACAGGCATTCCCGTCTCCTTGTTTATCAGCTTGTCAAGCCCTTTGAGAAGCGCTCCGCCCCCCGCGAGCATGATGCCCTGGTCTATGATGTCGGCGGAAAGCTCCGGAGGTGTCTTTTCAAGAGTCACCTTTATCGCTTCGATGACATGGCTCAGCGGTTCCGCGAGAGCCTCGCGTATCTCCTCGCTCGATACTGTCATATTCTCCGGCAGGCCGTTCAGCAGGTTCCTGCCTTTTATATCCATTACCGGTTCCTTGTCCGTGCAGGGATATGCGGAGCCGATATTGATCTTGATATTCTCCGCGGTGCGCTCACCTATCAGCAGATTGTACTTTTTCTTGATATAGTTGATTATCGAATTATCAAACTCGTCACCCGCAACTCTTACCGACCGCGATGTCACGATACCGCCCAGCGAGATCACAGCGACCTCGCTCGTTCCGCCGCCGATATCCACTATCATACTGCCCGTGGGTTCTGCCACCGGAAGCCCTGCGCCGATCGCGGCTGCCATAGGCTCTTCTATTATGGACACACGTTTTGCTCCGGCGCTCTGGGCAGCCTCCTTCACCGCACGTCTCTCGACTGCGGTGACTCCGGAAGGAATACATATTATCACACGGGTCTTTATGAATTTTCTTCCCTTCACTGCTTTGGAGATGAACTCCTGCAGCATACTCGTCGTCATGTCGAAGTCCGCTATAACACCGTCTTTAAGCGGTCTTACCGCGATTATGGAACCGGGCGTGCGGCCGATGACGTCCTTTGCTTCCTGACCCACATATCTCACGCGTTCATATTTCACATCTACCGCAACAACGCTCGGTTCGCGTATTATTATGCCCTTTCCTCTCATATACACGAGAGTGTTGGCGGTACCGAGATCAATACCTATATCCTTGGTGAACATAATTCCTCCGAAAATACCTCATAAAATATAAATTCAATACTGATATTATATCACGATTTACATTGAGTTACAACTTGCAAATCCGGAAAATTTTACGGATAATTATGTTATTTTTTAGTCAATTTACACACAGCACGACATATTCCGACAAAAGGCGGCAGAATACGCATTCTCACGCTCCCGTTGAACCGAAACCGCCTTCTCCGCGCACTGTATCTCCGAGTTCGTTCGTCTCCGTATAACACGGCAGCATCACCGGCAGTATAACCATCTGCGCGATCCGGTCGCCGTTCCTTACGGTGTAGGCAGTGTCGGAATGGTTGATAAGCGGTACCTTTATTTCTCCGCGGTAATCGCTGTCCACTACTCCGACGCAGGTTGCGAGCGACACACCGTATTTGCTGGAAACAGAGCTTCTCGGGAATACGAACGCCCCGTATCCGCTGTCCGGTATCTCTATCGCGATACCTGTGGGTATGAGCTTCCTCTCCCCGGGAGCTATCGTCACATCTTCCGGAACGAACGCAAAAAGATCGGCACCTGCGCTTCCCTCTGTCGCACGGTACGGAAGCTGTGCCTGTTCATTCAGTTTCTTTACCTTTATCTCCATAGTCAGCTTACTCCTCTGTAATACAGTCCTCTTGTGAAATGTTCACACTGCATCGGGACTGCTCTGTTATAGCAGTCAATGACGGAACCGATATCAGTCTCTGCCGTAAATCTCAGCACCGCGAAATCCGTCCGGAAGTCCGCCAGCCTGTCGCTCAGTACGAGCGTATCGCTGTTGAGTATCTCAACCGAGTTTTCCGAACACAGCACCCGCAGCCTGTTTCCCTTTCTGTCCGTTATATGCCGGTCACACTCAGCGTCTCTGCCGCCGCAGGGACTGCCGTCCCGCACCGGACACCGCCGGTTCAGCATCAGAGGGATATTTCCGTATGCGATAAACCCCGTTGGTATCGGCTTTTCGAGCGCATTGATCCTGCGAACGGTAAGCTCCTGTGAAACTATGATATCGCACAGTCCGCAGTCTGCAAAAAAGTGCATGCTCCCGCTGTTCGTACAGTTGAGCCGCACTCCGCCGTGTATGATAAATCCTGCCTTTTCCAGCAGTTCTATATGTCCAGCCGTATGCGCGAGAGCGTGTGAAAAACCTGCGGACTTTATCCTTTCAAGCTCTCTCTCCGTCTTATCCTCAATGCCGCCGAGAAAATCCGGTACAAGAGCTATGATCCTGTCAGCATACTGCGCATCATTCTTACCGAGCAGCTCCGACGGCGCATATATCATTTCAATACAAGGGCTGTCAAGCGCGTCTTTCAACTGCCCCGTACTGTATATCCACGCTCTCATTTTCATATCATTCATCGCTGCTGTCCCGCCGCTGTATCAGTTCTTCCGCATTCTTCAGTGTTATATCGCTGCTGTCACCGGAGATAAGACGCGCGACTTCCCTTACCTTTTCTTCATGGTTCAGCGAATGTACGGTCGTATATGTCCGTTTATCGTCTGTATTCTTCTGTATCAGCAGGTGGTTGTCCGACAGCGCCGCGATCTGCGCTAAATGTGTGACACACAGCACCTGTCTCTTCCCGGAGATCTCCGAAAGCTTCCTTCCGACTTTCCTTGCCGCTCTGCCGCTTATTCCCGTGTCTATCTCATCGAATATCATTGTCGGTGTATCGTCATTTTCAGCCGAAACACTCTTTATAGCGAGCATTATACGCGAAAGCTCCCCACCGGACGCGACTTTCGAGATAGGCTTCATATCCTCTCCCCTGTTGACAGAGATCATCAGTTCAACGTTATCCATTCCGTTCACGGTTATCTTGCCGCGTGTTATCTCGAAATGCATACGTACATCCGGCATATCAAGGAACCGGAGCTGCTCGGATATCTCTGCGGTAAGCTTCTCCGCCGCTTTTTTCCTTATCTCGGATATCTCTTCCGCAGCGGTCTTTACTTCGGCGGCAAGTCTGCGGCGCTGCTCATTGAGCTGTGCAAGTGTATTGTCACATTCCGACAGTTCCGCAAGCTCTTTTTTCCATTCCACGCAAAGATCTATTATCTCGTCCGTCTCCAGCGAATATTTCCGTTTGAGCCAGAGTATCCCGCTCATCTTCTCTTCAAGCGCCTGTAAGCTCTCTTCGCTGTCCTCGTCGGGTATCAGCTCGCTGATATCAGCGCTGATGTCCCGCAGCTCAACAGTAAGCGCTTCAAGTCTTCCGGCAAGCTCTATACACTCCGGAACAAACTGCTTTATGCTGTTCAGGAGCTTTGCCGCAGAATCCGTCATATCTGCTGCTCCCGGTTCATCGTCCGCGCCGCTTATTCCCGCTGCCGCACCGGAAAGGGCGTTGGTTATGTCTTCGAGATTGCGGGCACGGTCAAGGCGTTCTGAAACTGCCGCTTCGTCGCCTTTTTTCAGTTTCAGCTTTTCAACCGCATCTATATCGGCTTTCAGCTTCTCTATACGTTCGTCCTTTTCGCTGTTCTCTTCCTCAAGCTGTTTTATCTTTCTGCTGAGTGCCGAGAATTCATGGAATTTCACCGCGTACTTTTCCAGTCTGTCTTTCAGGTCTGCGTTAGCGTCGATCAGTTCCCTCTGATTTGCCGGGTCTGTCAGGATCCGCGTATCGTGCTGACCGTGTATATCAATGAGACCCACAGTCATCTCCCTCAGCAGCGCGGCGGTGGCGGGCATACCATTTATACGCACCTGTCCTTTTCCGTCGGCGCAGACATCGCGCTTTATAAGGAGTTCCCCGTCCGCAGGATAACCGTTTGCAGCGAGTTTCTCCGCGACGAACGGCGGAATGCTGTCAAACACTGCCGAAACGCTTGCGCGTTCGGTTCCCGTTCGTATGATGTCCTTATGCACTCTCCCGCCGAGAACAGCGTTTATCGCACCGATAAGTACGCTCTTTCCGGCCCCTGTCTCGCCGGAAAAGACATTGAACCTGTCGGTGAACTCTATATCCGCTTTCTCGATAACGGCAAGGTTCTCGATATACAGTTCCTTTAACATTCTTATCCCCCACGGAAATCAGATCATGCCTTTAAGCAGCATGACCAGCTTTTTTGCGTCATTCTCCGTCCTTGCGAGAATGAATATTGTGTCATCTCCCGAGATCGTACCGACAACACCTTCCATATTCATGGAATCAAAAGTTGCACAGGCTGCGTTCGCAAGACCCGAATGGCACTTTACGCAGACTATATTGCCTGCACTGTCGATACGCGTGACCGACTGGCTGAATATGTTCTCGAAATGACGCTTATTCGCGCTTCTTGCCCGCATATAGCAGCTCACGCCGTTCTCGGAAAGAGCCTTTTCGAGTGACAGCTCATTGATATCCCTCGATACTGTTGCCTGCGTGACTTTATATCCCCGCTCGGACAGTTTCTCACGGAGTATCTCCTGATTTTCGATCTCATATTCGGAAATAATTGCCAATATTTCCGCCTGTCTCTGTCTCTTCATATTTATTATTTCTCCTTATTCCGCCGACCCTTTTATTTGTCTGTTAGCTGGTACGGATAGGATCATTCATTTTTTGAACATATCGGATGATCTTCCGGATATTCACATATCCTTTACGGGCGTCATGAGCTTTTCGCTCACGGTGGTATAGAAACTCCTGTCACCTATCTTAGCAAGCTCAAGGAATACCTTCGACCTGCTTATCACCAGCCGGTCATCGGGAGAAAACTCCATGCCGTTCTCACCGTCCGCGCTGAGATAGACTCTGCTTCGCTCGTATGGTATAATATCAACTGTTACAGTTTCACTGCTGTTGAATATCATAGGACGGTTGAGAAGTGTGTGTGCGCAGAGCGTCGTAAGCTGTATGCACTCCAGAGTCGGCTCGATTATCGGACCTCCCGCCGCAAGCGCATAAGCTGTGGAACCTGTCGGAGTGCTGAGGATTATCCCGTCGGCACGGACTTTATTCACAAGTACGCCGTTTATCTTTACCTCGAATTCCGGCAGCTTTGATCCGGCTTCCTTGAACAGCACCACATCATTGAGCGCGGTGAATTCACTTGCCTGTCCGCAGTGAGTGAACACCGCAGAAAGCATCATTCTTCTGCTCACAGTGTATGATCCGTCGGCAAGAGCTTTCAGCTTCTGCGTCTCATCTGCGTCTATTGCGGTCATAAAACCTACCCGCCCGGTATTTATACCTATTATCGGCTTTCCGGCTGCCGCGGCTTTCTTTCCCCATTTCAGTATCATACCGTCGCCGCCTATGGTCATCACCATATCGCTTTCCGCAAGCGCCGAACTCTCGTCCATATACTTTGCGCGGTAATCCCTGCAATAGCTTACGGCGCTTTCCGGCAGCAAAGGAAGCACTCCCGTGCTTTTAAGGACATTTATCACCGACGGCAGCGCATCTATGCTCTTCTTCTTGTCCGCACACGGGACAATAAATACTTTCATACCAGTGGTTCTCCCTTTATGGAATAATGAAATACATCAGATATTCGATATTGCCGTCCCCTCCGGCGATACCCGAAGGTATCACACCTTTTACATCAAAACCGAGACTCTCTGCAAACGCGGCGATCTCCGCCTTTACTTTTTCCCGCAGTTTCGGATCTGTGACCACGCCGCTTTTTCCGATCCTCTTCTTTCCAAGCTCGAACTGCGGCTTTATAAGCGCCGTACAGCGGGCATTCTCCGCCGCAAATCTCCCGATCACCGGAAGTATCTGCCGCAGCGAGATGAACGATACATCTACCGAGATGAAATCTACCTTCTCCGGGATATGTGAGCTGTCGGCGTACCGGATATCAAGCTTTTCAAGCGATATGACACGGCTGTCTGCGCGGAGTTTGTCATCGAGCTGTGATGTTCCCACATCTACCGCATAGACCCGTGCTGCGCCGTTTTGCAGCATACAGTCTGTAAAACCGCCTGTCGATGCTCCTATATCAAGACATACCGCTCCGGCAAGGTCTGTTCCGAAATGCTTTACCGCCGTTTCGAGTTTCAGACCGCCGCGTCCGACATACCTTGTGAGCGCGGAATCGTTCGCCACCGCAAACACGTCAAGCACATCGTCGTATATTTCCGAGGGTTTTGCGGCAGTCTTTCCGTTCACTGTAACGCTTCCCTCTTTTATGAGCGCCTGTGCCGCGGTACGGCTCTTTGCAAGTCCCTTTTCCGCAAGTATAAGATCCAGCCGCTTATTCATCGCGTACCCTTCTTATCATACCGTCACGATCCAGTCCGGCATCGGCAAGCTGTGTCTCGATATCTGCCGCGCCGACCGCTCCTTCCACCGCAGTGATCGTGTATTTTCCGGCAAAACCGCGGCTGAACAGCTCACAAAGGAACTTTTCGGCTATACCGCCGTTCTTCATTCCCTCCTCAAAAAAATGTACGGTGCCGTATCCTGCCGCAATATCGGCAGCCTCGCCGCTTATCGGGAATATCTTCAGCAATGCGAGCGTATCCGCCTCCGGGATATCCCCGGCATAGTTTACAAGTCTTCCGTAAGTGACTATCAGTGTGTCATTCCGCTTTCCGGAATAATAATGGTCGCTGTATTTCCGGCGCGCTCCCGCCGGTGCGGCACCTTTCGGATAACGTACCGCCGCTATGCCGTCGGAGTCATACAGGGCTTTCCCGATACACAGCTTCAGGGTATTACGGTCGAACGGAGCATATATCTGCGTATTCGGTACAGACGTAAGCATCGGTACGTCATACAGTCCCTGATGTGTTTCGCCGTCCTCTCCCACAAATCCCGCACGGTCTATGAAAAGTACGATATGTTTCTTTTCGATCGACGCGTCATGTATAAGCTGATCGTAGCAGCGCTGTAAAAATGTTGAATAGACCGCAAAAACCGGAAGCATTCCTTCGGCTGCAAGCCCGCAGGAGAACGTAAGAGCGTGCTGTTCCGCTATCCCTACATCGAAAAAGCGTTCAGGATATGTCTTCGCTATATGCTCAAGCCCTGTTGCGTACTTCATCGCCGCCGTTACCCCGCATATTTTCTCGTCTTCGTCGGCACATTCAAGAAGCAGTGTACCCGCCGTTTCCGAGAATGTCAGGCTCTTCTGTCCGCCGGAGCCTTTCTTTGAGATACCGTGATATTCTCCCGAATTAAGTTCCGCCGGCTTGTAGCCCTTTCCTTTTTTTGTCTTGACATGAACGATGCACGGCTCATTTGTTATTTTCGCTATTTCAAGCATCTCGATCAGTTTGCCGAGATCATGTCCGTTGACGGGTCCGTAATATTTCAGACCCAGACTTTCAAATATATTGCTCTGATATATTGCGAATTTCACAAGGTCTTTCGTGCCGCTTATGGACTTGGACAATTCTTTTCCGATGTCGGAATGGGAAAGAAAATCCTTGACCGCAGCCTTTTTATCATAGTAGGAGCGGGAGGATCTCATTCTCGTAAGGTAATCCGCCACCGAACCCTTGCTCCGCGATATCGACATCTCGTTATCATTCAGAACAATGATGAGATTATTCGACAGCTTGCTGACATTATTCAGTCCCTCATAAGCCTGTCCGCCGGTAAGAGCGCCGTCACCTATCACGGCGATCACATTTCCCTCCTTGCCCTCAAGCTCCATAGCTTTCGCTATGCCGAGTGCCGCAGATATGGATATACTGCTGTGTCCGCCTATGAATGCGTCATGCTCACTCTCCTCATGGCGCGGGAAGCCCGATAAACCGTTTTTTGAACGCAGCTTCGGGAAATCGCTGTATCTGCCTGTGAGCAGCTTATGAGTATAGGACTGATGTCCCACATCAAATACGATCTTGTCTTCGGGAGTGCTGAATACGCTGTGCAGAGCAACGGTAAGCTCGACTGTACCGAGATTGGAGGCAAGGTGTCCACCGGTTTTCGGAACATTATCTATAAGAAAAGCCCTGATCTCCTCACAGAGCAGGTTCTTTTCCTCAAGTGTCATTTTTTTGAGCATATCGGACGATATATTTTCAGAAAGAATCATTTTTAATCCCTTTCGGAAACTTCTCTTTTTGATATTACAGCGAGATCGGGAATACAAGCCCTATAAGAAGTCCCAGCAAAGCGCCGCATATTACCTGTATCGGAGTGTGACCGAGGAATTCTTTCAGCTCTTTGTCCGCTTCGGCATCTCCGGTCTCGGATTCTATATCGACTTCCTCATCGAGCTTCTCGACGATCTCGTCATCGAGCTTGTCAACTATCTTTCTGAGCCTGTTGATCTCCCTTGCATGCTGTCCGGCTTCACGGCGCACACCGCACGCGTCGTACATAACTATGAACGCAAACGACATCGCAAGCGCCGCTTCCGTGGAAGTTATCCCGTGTACACGGCAGGTAGTCATTGCAAGCGCGCACACAAAAGCAGAGTGCGACGAGGGCATTCCCCCGGCGCCCCATATCCTCTCCAACCGGAAAGTACGGTACATCACCGCGTAGATCAACGTTTTAAGTATCTGCGCTGCCAGCCAGCTTGACGCCGCTGCCGCGAGCACAACATTTATATACTCCGACATCTTGTTCGACCACCGTTTTCTGTTTATTTCTTTCTTACAAGCAGGCTTTTTGTAAGTTCTGTCAAAAATTCGTTATTTTCAAAGGTCCCGAGCGCTGCGAGAGCCTTTCCGGTATAGTCGGCAGCCGCTTTTTCCGCCGCTTCCAGCCCGTATGCGCTCACATAAGTATTCTTATGCTGCTCTATGTCGCTTCCCACAGGCTTTCCGAGAACTTCGTCCGTACTCGTCACATCAAGTATATCATCTATTATCTGGAACGCAAGTCCGAGATTTTCCGCATATTCCGCGGCTCTCTGCACAAATACCGTCTCATCGGCGCTCTCCGCGCAGAATACTCCGCACACACACGCTGCTTCGATAAGGTCGGATGTCTTCATGCGATATACGGAAGTGATAAGTCCGTCCGGGACTCTGCCGTTTTCCGGGCAGGTGTCTATCTGCTGTCCGCCGATCATTCCAAGTGTCCCGCAGCACCGTGCAAGCCTTCCGATGCACTTCACCGCAGTTTCCGCCGATATAGTCCTGCTGCGCGCTATAGCTTCAAACGGGAGTATTGCCAGCGCATCTCCGGCAAGCAGTGCCGTAGCTTCTCCGAACGCCTTGTGGCAGCTCGGTTTTCCGCGGCGTATATCGTCATTGTCCATACACGGCAGATCGTCGTGTATCAGCGAGTATGTATGCATATATTCCAATGCGTGCGCGACATCGAGAGCATTGTCCGGGTCTCCCCCGCACATCTCACAGAATGCCAGCACCAATACCGGTCTTATGCGCTTACCGCCTGCCGACAGGCTATATTCTGCCGCCTTTATGACCTCTCCCTGCGGGAGCATCTCCGACGGAAAAATATCATAAAGACCTTTTTCGACCTTTTTCAGGTATTCCTCAAATTTATCGTTCATTTCAAACCGTTCCGTTATTTTCTATCTTCTCGATCTCAAGCTTTGCCGATGCTATCTCACCCTTGCAGGTCTCCACGAGCCTTGCGGCTTCGGAGTACAGTGATACCGCACGTTCCAGCGGAAGATCCTTGTTTTCCATTTCTTTGGATATTTCGTTAAGTCTGCTGTACGCTTCCTCAAATTTCATCTGTCTTGCCTTCCTTTATCCTTCCTTTGCCGTGACAGCGGCACTTATGCTGCCTTCGGAGAGCTTTATCTTCACGGTGTCTCCTATCCCGACCTCGTCCTGTGAGCGGACAGCCTTATCTTCCTTATATGTTATGGAGTATCCCCTCAGCAGTACCGCCAGCGGGTTCAGCGCTTCTATGACCGAAGCCGATGATATATAATCTCTTTCCTTGCTTTCCGTCAATGTATGGACACGTTTCGCGATCCTGTCACTCAGTAAATCAAGATCACGTTCCTTGCTTTCTATCCGCGCTGCCGGACTTTTCAGCCTTATCTCCGTCTCGGAGAACTTCACAGCGGTCATCCTTGCGTCAAGCACCCGGTACAGCGCACGGGCAATGCCGGAACGCAATTCTTCAAGCCGGGATACAAGCACTCTGTTGTCCGGAACCGCAAGCTCCGCAGCGGCGCTCGGTGTAGGCGCTCTCATATCCGCGGCAAAATCCGAGAGCGTGAAATCCGTCTCATGCCCTACCGCGGAGATCGTAGGAACTTTGCTGTTATAGACCGCCCGCACTACCGCCTCATCATTGAATGCGGACAGGTCTTCCGACGAACCGCCGCCTCTTCCGAATATTATCACATCGCAGTCAAGCTCCGAAGCAATGCCGAAAGCCGAAACGATCGAAGCAGCCGCTTTCTCCCCCTGCACCACCGCCGGTATCTGTGTGACCTTTACCTGCGGGCTTCTGCGGGAAAGTACGTTACGGATATCCTGCAGCACCGCTCCCGTTTCGGAAGTTATCACGCATATTCTCTCCGGTCTTTCCGGCAGCGGCCGCTTGCGGTCAAATATATGCTCAGCAGCGAGTTTCTCTTTCAGCCTGTCGAACGCGGAGGACATCGTACCGGCTTTCGCGTCGGTCACGGAGAACACTTTCAGCTGATAGATACCGTAAGGCTGATAAACCGAGACAGTCCCTCTTGCTATTACCTCCATGCCGTCCTCAAGCCCTTCTGCGGCATCTGCGTTGAACTTGTAGATCACAGCGGATATGGACGCACTCTCGTCCTTCAGTGTGAAATAGAAGTGCCCCGATCTGGCATTCTCCCTGAAATCATAGATCTCGCCCTTTATCCGTATGTCGGCGAAAGTTTTTTCTGCCGAGAACATATTGCCTATCTTTCTGTTGAGCTGCGAGACGGTCACCAGCATAGGCTCAGCCGGCATCTTTGCCCACCGCCTTTATGTAGTTGCCGAGGATCCCGTTTATAAAGGAGCTGTCTTTCTGTTCGGCATACTTCTTGGAAAGCTCTATCGCCTCATTTACGGCGCCCTTCGGTGGGATACTGCCGCTGCGGTAATTGATCTCATAGAGAGCAAGACGGAGAATAGTCTTGTTGACCTCGGAAATACGGCTTACCGAACGCTTCTTGCTGTATTCGCCTATTATCGCGTCAAGTTCCTCATACTTCTCCGCAACAGCTTTCGCTGTTTTCTTCATTTCTTCGGTGACGGACATTTCATACGCTTCTTCGCAGGCTCCTGCGGTCTCGTCTATGTCTATGCCCGACAGATCACTCTGAAACAACAGCAGGAATACACCTTCTCTTATTTCACGTCTTGTAAGTTTTTCGCTCATTTTGTTACCTGTTCCTGTTTTTTATATTTAAGAACGCCAAGATACCCGCCTTTACGGGCGGGTAACCTGTTATTTCGATCTTATTGCAGTTATTCTTACATTCACCTTTGATACAGCAATTCCGGTCATATTCTGCACCGATGATTTTACATGCTCCTGAACGGCTTTCGCAACCTCGAACGCCTTATAACCGCTCTCGGTGATGATATCGACGGCAATTGCCGCGGAATCGGCAGAAAGCTTTACCCTGACCGGTGAGATGAATTTAGATGTGAGCGGTCCGCCGGCGCTGACCGCGATCCTGCCGTCCGAGCCGACAGCAACGCCTTCCGTTTCAGCGGCGGCTGTTTCCGCTATGCTGACGATCACGCCCGCCGAGACTTTGAGTGTACCGATGTTGTTTCCGGTCTTTGTATCCATATCTGTCCTCCGAATTTTTGCAGTATTTTATCGCCTTTACAGCATTATTTTCTATTATACCACAAAAATTCAAATTGTACAACTATTTTATTTCAACAATTGTAATATTTTCGGCAGGTACGGCAATTTCACCTAAAAGTGTGCTCTTAATTTGTGCAGCCTGTGCATTATCCAGTCCCTCTGTCTTGACAATGACATTTGCTGTCGAGCCTGTGAGATAGCAGAGAGCGTCGGTGAAACCCTGCGCACGGAGCAGATTTTCTATCTTGGACTCCGTTTCCACGTATCCGCTGACCGCACGGACATCTTCGGCAATGACCGCAAGCTCGTCGCTCGTGCTGTCTCCGCCGTAATAGAAGCTCTGGAGCACCTCTATCGACTCGTCACGGCTCTTCTGCTTGTCAAGACGAGCTCTGGCAAAGTACTCGTCGGACGATGAAGCTTCCACGCTTATCTCCGCCGTTTCCGATGCGGGAGCATCTACAAAGCGTATCTCTCCGTACTTTGCGGTCTCCGCTTCGGCGCTTTCGGCAGTCTCTATCTTCTGCGGCGTGGAATAAAGATAGTTCACATACACTGCCGCACCGAGCAGTACCGCAAGCCCGGCAATGATGATGTGTTTTCTTCCGATGATGATGTTCAGACGCTTTTTCAGTTTCATAATAGTTCCTCCGTGTATGTACATATTATTAAAATTTATGAACTTTATCTTGTAACGCTGATATGTAGGGTGTTTATCCCGAATATCCCGGACACCGCGTCTGTGACTTTTTCCTTCACGTTGACACTGTCTCCGCCGTCACAGACAACTATGACCCCGCGTACTTCGGGTGCCGTTACGGATATCAGCATATCGGAATTTCTGCCGTATTCGGTCTGTTCCGTTTTATCAAGAGTTATCATCACCTTTACATTGCCGACACCCTCTATCTCTGAAAGTATCTCCGTAAGTCTCTGCTCAAGTCCGCTCTCATAGTCCGCAAAGCTTTCGACGGTGCAGCGTTCCTTTTCATTGTTCTTTGCGCTCCTACCTGTGAACAGACCACTGAATGCTATGACCAGTATCAGTATAAGACCCGCGGCAAATATGATTTTTATGCCCTTCTCTGACTTTATCAGTTCCTTTATCTCGCCGAAGCCTATGACCGCTTTCATTGCGACGCTCCTATCCTCACTGACTGCGGAGTCGGCTCCGCAGTCACCTTTATCGACGTTCCTGTCATTTCCTTTACAAGAACAACGGCTCTGTCTGCCGTATTACCGAGATACCTGCTATCGAATACAAGCTTTATTTCATTAATTGATATGCGCCCGTTGTCCGAAATATGAATGTCAATATATATCTTTTCCGGAAAAATGTTCTCCTCCGCCAGGCGCTCCGATATCTCCCTGCGGAGCACTGCGGCGGTTTCCTCCGATATGCTTTCTCCGAGCCGGACGGAATAATCGTTGTAACCGCCGTCGGGTATTGTTATATCCGAGATATCCCATGCTTCATTAAGCCCGCTCACCGCACTTATCACACTCAGTATGAAAAAACAGGCCGTGAGCAGCTTTATCTGCGTACCGAATCTGTCTGTCGGTGCTATCGCTTTATAGACAGCGGTCATTATCGCCGCAGCACAGATCGTTATTAACATTTCTTTCATATTTTCACATTCTATGCACGACAGGCTGCAAGCAATATCGCGGAAGATACCGTAATAAATACAAAGAAACATGACAGAGCTGCCAGTATCACCGACATCGCGTTTTCGCCCGACTTTATTATTCTTCCGGTTTCCGTACTGCCGAACAGGTCACTGACCACTCCCGCAGCGAACAGGGCAAGCTTACAGCAGATCACCGATATAAGATGCGGCGCCAGAAGACATGCTCCCGCAGCTATCCCGAAACCGCCTATACCTGTCCTTAGCAGAGCTATGCTGCCCGAGACGGTGGATATCGCCTCCGAGACCGCACCGCCTACTATAGGAACAGCAGATGATACCGCGTATTTCAGCGTTTTCATTGCCGCATTGTCAGCAGACGCCGTTACTATGCTCTGTACAGACAATATCCCGAGAAACAGCGTCATAATCAGTCCGAGTCCCCATACAACAAATTTCCTTACAGCTTCGCTCAGGCGGTCAAGATTAAGCTCCGGATCTAAGCTCCCGGCTGCCGTTATACCGATCATACATCCGGTCAGAGGAATTATCACCGCCGATATCAGCCGTGCGAGAAGCTGTATCGCCGTAAGTGCCACCGAGCTGAACAGCGCCGCTGAAGCCTGATGCCCACCTACCGCCGTGACACCCGCTATAACGGGTATGTATGCAAGCATGAGATCGGTAGCTGCACCGAATGCTGTCTGTGCGCTCCCTGTAATATCGGCAAGATACATCGAGACTATCACCGCAGATGATGCTGCTGTTACCGGAAAATGTATCCGGGTACCCGCCGCTCCGCTTATACCGGACAACAAAGCCGACAGAAGCACTACCGCAAGCACCGCAGCAAACATTTTCAGCGGTTTTCCCATATTTTCCGTGACAAGTCCGGCTATATAGCCGATAATATCCGTAAGCCCCGCTTTCTCCGCACCGCCGGAAGGAGTTATCCCGCTGTCGTCAAGCGTCTCCCTTACTTCATCGGGTACAGCGTCATACAGCTCGTCCGTGCCGAACTGCGCCCTGCAATGTGATGTCAACGTCATGGCAGATATCAGAATGACCAGTACAAGCCGAATAATATTCTTCACAAGATCAGTTCCTTTACTATTCCGAGAATGCTCTCAAACAGCGGCACAGATATCAGCAATACCGCTGCTTTTCCCGCAAGCTCTATTTTTGACGCTATAGCGCCTTCCCCGCTGTCACGGCAGCTCTCTGCGGCAAGCTGCGTTATAAGGCAGACAGCAAGTGCTTTCATCAGTATCGCTATATAAGCGGTGTCGGTATCCGCCTGCTGTGCAAGCTCATTTATCAGTCCGATAAGCGGTGAGAGTGATCCGAGTACCGCCATCAGTATGAGCAGCGAAGCAGCTATCGGGACAAACAGTCCGAACTCCCCGTGAAAACGCTTCAGTACTGCCGATATTGCCGCTGCGGTAATACCAAGACCTACAATTGCAGCTATGTTCATAATCTATAAACTGAATACTTCCCTTATCGTATCAAACAGTGTGCCTATCTCACCGACAAGCATCATAAGCACCACTATAAGCCCCGCTATCGTGGTCATCATAGCCTGCTCGTCCCTGCCCGAACGCTGGAGAAGCATATTCAGCACCGCCACTATGATGCCTATGCCCGCGATGCGGAATATCAGATCAACATCCATAAAACGTTCCCCTATATTATAATGATACCGGCACCTATACCGCACAGTGTCCAGACACTCATAAGCATACGGGACTTGCCGCTGTATTCGCGCTCGGCATCTTCAAGCGCACGGTCAAGCATCGTACCGCCGAGCGCCATAAGTGACAGCTGTCCTTCGGTATCGCTCGCGCCGAGACCTGTACCTATCTCCGAAAGTATCTCCCGGTCGGTGTCCGTAAAAAACGGAGTTGTTTCCGCTGCTTCCAGCCATGCTTCGTTTGCAGTCATGCCGCTGTGTATCCCGGAGCAGACTTTCCGTATGAACAGATTGCGGGAAAAAGCTGCTTCTCCCGCGGTCTCCTCGATCAGTTCGGTCATTCTCGGAGTACGGTAACGTATCTTTGTCTGCATTCCGTCAAGTATTGCCGACAACTCCCTCAGAGCCGTACACCGGCGTTTCAGTGCCGCCGAGAACACGGCTCCTGCCGCGGTACAGATCGTTGCCGCGGCCACAGCCGCCAATATCCTCAATTCCATTTATCCGCCATAACCCCGCTGTCTTACCTGTTTGTGCGCCTTTCATCAGCAGCACCGCGTAATTCACCGCTCCGCACCCTATAAGATATTTCACGGCAGTGTTGTCCGCTGCTTCTTCCATACTCCCGCAGTGTGCGGAAAGTATAAGTTTCACTCCTTTTCCCGCACATTCCCCGAGTCTTTCGTATTCACCGCCTACCTCGTCACACACAAGATACTCGGGTGCCAGCGAACGAACCGCCTGCATTATTCCCTCTTCCTTCGGAAAAAGATTCAGCACGTCGGTATTTACGCCGATATCGTTCTGCGGAACACCGTTATACACTGCCGCTATCTCTCCGCGCTCGTCGATTATCGCGGTACGCGCGAATGAACCCAGCAAACGCGCGTAATCCCGAAGCACGGTCGTCTTGCCGCTCAGCGGAGCGCCGAGTATCAGCAATCCCCTGAACCCTGTCTCAAATGCGGTAAGGCTCATGATCTTTTCCGCGCAGCCTTTATGCTCCGAAGCTATGCGCAGATCAATAGAAGATATATCGCGTATCGCAGTCACCTTGCCGCCCCGAATGACCGCTGTTCCGGTAAAGCCTGCCCTGTGACCGCCTTTCAGCGTTATCCAGCCTTCCGCCAGTTCCTTTTCGCAGCTGTAAAGAGAATAGTCACAGAAATAGCCGATACATTTATTTATATCGGACAATGTGGCTTTAATTCCCGCACAGATATGCCGCTCCCGCGGTGTTTCCACCGCGACAGGTCTTCCGACGCGGATACGCACCTCATACGCGTTCTCCGCTATATGCTTCGGCACCGCCTGCAATGCGTTCGCAAACGGCGGCAGCAGTGTTATAGCCTCGTAATACCTTTTTGCACCGTCCATTATGTCCCGTCCTTTTCGTTTTCTTTTCTATGTTCAAATCTATGAAATTCCGGACAGGGTTAGAACAAAAAAATCCGGGAACGATAATTTCGTTCCCGGAAGGGTATATCTCATATTATTACTTTATGCCGTTTTCAAGCATATCCTCGAAATCCACCGTCGGCACCGGTTTCGCATAGTAAAAGCCCTGTGCGGTATCGCATTTGCTCGCTCTGAGGAAATCTACCTGCTCCTCGGTCTCAACTCCCTCGCAGATTATCTCTATATTCATCTTATCCGCCATTTCCATGACGCTTGACAGCACTATGCCATCCTTATTATCAATATGATCTCCGGAGAAAAAGCCCTTGTCTATCTTCAGTACATCAACGGATAAATTCTTCAGTAATGCGAGCGATGAATAGCCTGTTCCGAAGTCGTCAATGGAGACCTTGAACCCGAGTTCCCTGAGTCTGCTCATTGTTGCCATTGTATCGGCCTCGTTGACAATGAACGCGCTTTCCGTAAGCTCCATCTCGATCAAGGACGGGTCTATGCGGTATCTTCGCACCAGATCGCTTACACGGGCTGTGAAATCGTTGGTGAGCATATGTATGCGGGAGACATTCACGGATATCGGTACCACCTTTTTCCCCTGATCCAGACGGCGGCGCAGATACCTGCATACTTCCTCATATACGAAGTAATCAAGTTTCACGATAAATCCGTTATTCTCAAGGAACGGTACGAACTGATCCGGAGGGAGTACGGTGCCGTCCGGCTTTACCCAGCGTACAAGCGCTTCCGCACCGACTATCTCGCTCTTGGAGACAGAGACCTTCGGCTGGAAATATACTTTGAATTCGTTGTTTTGCAGTGCGTTCCTCGCATCTGCGGCAATGTCGTACGAACGGTTCAGCTCTTCACTCATTATACTTTTCCAGATACTGCATTTTGACACATGACGCTGTTTTGAATAACGCAGCGCAAGGTTGACTCTGCTGTACGCGGTGTCAAAATCAAAAGCGGCGGTCATATCCGGAATATACGCGCTCAACGTGATGCCGAAACTCGTTTCCCCGCCTACAAGGTTCTCATTGTCGGAGAAACGGCTTGTGAATGTCTCGAACTGCTTTATTATATTGCTGTCATACTCCGCAAGAGCGCAGAATTTGTCGGGACCGGCGCGGCAGACGAATCTGATCTTGTCGGAAAAATATGAAAAAGCTGCGGCGAAATTCTTCAGCATCGTATTTGCAGCAGGGTGACCGAAACGATTGTTGATATAACTGAAATTTGTGAAATCCGTCATCAGGAACACAAACTTCTCGTTCTCGAACGCGGTTTCCATGAACTTTATGACATGATCCCTGAAGCAGCGGTAATTCATCAGTCCGGTAAGTTCGTCATAATTCGCGAAGTACTCCGCCCTCTCCCTTGCCTTATCTGATTCACGCAGACGGATAAGGTACGCGAAGATCATTCTCGTCATTTCTTTAAGCACAAGTGCTTCATCTATCGAACACTGATATGAACCTGCGCTGTCCTGGAAACTTACCGTTCCGGCAAGTCTGCCGCCGCGGAAAAATCCGCACACCGAAGCGGAACCTATCCTGTTTGCTTTCAGATAGGTCACATAAGCATTGTCTTTCAGTGACGAATCACTGTCGGTAACTATACTCATAAGAAAGTTCTTGTCGAACTTTCCGCAGAATTCGTTAAGTTCCTTATTAGAGAAGCGGACAGTATCGACTCTCGCTGCTTCCGCTTTCCTTGAACGCCAGATATAGGTATCCTTATAGACACCGGCTTCCTTTGTATGTTCGGAAACAACTATACGCCCGAAATGGAAGTGCTTTCCCACCTTTTCAAGCACACGATGGACAGCCTCGTTCATATCGAAACCGGCTTCCGCCATATCGAATGCGCTGGATATGATGTCGCTGCTGAACCCGGAGCTTCCGGAAAAGAAGTCCATTCCTTTCTGATAGCGCTCAACACGGGAAGTCGGTTTGTCTTCCGTCGGGATAGCTTCTTCGCCCGTGTAGAATGTATAGCAGCTTTTTCCCGCTCTCTTGGAGGTATAAAGCGCTATATCCGCCTTCTTGTAAAGCTCGTCGAACGTTTCGCCGTCGGTCGGGAAAAGTGCTATGCCGAGACTTCCGGACACCTTCATGCCGTCATCGTCGCTGTATATCAGGTTGAATATCTTGCATATATCGTCGGCTTTCGACGCAATATGCGACTTATGGTTCATACCGCGGAGGAAAACGATGAACTCGTCGCCGCCTATACGTCCGATGACGTCATTGGAACGGAAAAGATCCTGCATCTCCTGGGCGATATCGGTAAGGACACTGTCTCCGAAGAGATGTCCCAGTGTATCGTTTATGTTCTTGAAGTCGTCAACATCGACGATGATGAAGGCGTCAAAAGTATCACGGCTGTCTGTTCGCAGATAGCTCTGGATAAGGGTCTTGGTGGCTGCCTTATTATACAGCTTGGTGAGCGGGTCACGCTCAGCCTTGTCTATCAGGCGCTGATTTGCGAGCTTGATGGTGCTGATATCCTCGATCTTTCCCACTGCGCCGCTGTATTCGCCGTCGGCACTGTCGCGCCCCGCCTTTATGGTGTATCTGTACCAGCGGTAATCACTGTCATCCGGGAGTTTCATACGAAGCTCATATACTCCGCTGTCTATCCCGGTCTTCAGATTGTTGCATATCTGTCCGAAAGTATCCTCGTCCTCTTCATAGACCATACCGTTCCCGGTAAGATGTGCCTCAAAGTCCTCCACGGACAGATTGTTCACAAAGTTTCCGCCGACGTTCTTATAAAGGTCGAACTTATCGGTGCGCTTGTCATATCTGAATATGTAGTCCGCGGAGATCGCCATTACCGAGAACATCATATCCACCATATCCGAGTTCTTTGCCTTTACATCGCCGAGCTGGGACATATCATGGAGCAGGACGCTGTAGCGTCTGCCGTTCAGGATATTTTCGACAGAAATTTCGGCATGGAGAGAAAGATGCGAACCGTCCATGCGGTTAGCATCGACATCAAGCTCAAATACATTAAGATTGCGGCTCAATGCTTCTATCTTGCCGATAAGCGCCGCCGAATATTCCATACCGAGAAGCCTGAATCCGAACTCATTCTGTTCAAGATCGAGATAGTCGTTCCTGCTGCACCCGAACAGGCTGAAAAACTTCTCGTTCGCCCATTTCAGGCGCTCATAGTTTCCTTCGCTGAAAAATACCGCAGCGGCGCAGGGTATTTCTCCGAATATCTGATTTTTTTCCGTTATATCCAAAGCAGCTTCCATAATGAGCCTCCAGTTTTATTTTAATCTCAGCGTGAGCGTGCTTTCCGGATAGGTAAGATCAGCTCTGTACGCAACGCGCAGGTTGTTGGCGGAGGTGAACATCAATCCGAAGATCTGCTGGTTATTGTCTTTGTTGAGAGTATAAAGCTCGAACGAATACACATTTTTATTTGTATTGAAATAAAGCTTACCGTTTCTTATTGCGAGGGACATCCAGATCTGCCGGTAAGAATATCTCCCGTATTCATAGGATTCCCTGCCGTCTTCGCTCCTTCGTGCGTACCACTTGCCCTTTACCCGCAGAAGCGTTCGGCTTGTATCTGTACTGAAATTATATGAACAGATATCTATTACTCCCATATCATCGTTCCTGACGGCGTAGTAACCGATCTTTCCGTTAAGTACGACAGGGGAATTTGTATTTCTCCAGAACGCGCTGTCATAAGTCTTATCAGTCGCCCGGGGGTAATTTCCGATTATCTCCCAGTCATAATGTGGCTGAGATGTTTTCTTGGCAAGATCATCGCTCATAAGGAAATTCTCATGCATGACGAAGCCGAGATTGTCATAGGAAGCGTTCATATAAACAGTCGAGGCATCATCTTTGGTCACATCGACATGGTACCATTTATTTCCGAGTTTCACATAGTTCCACGCATGCCCCATTGAGTCGGAATAAACGATCGAACAGTCTATGTTCAGATAAGTTTTGAGAATATACATATACGCGAGCGAATATCCCTGACATACCGCGCTTTTATCCACGAGGCAGTCATACATATCATATTTTGACTTTGTATAGTCATACTTACAGTTCAGCACGATATAATCATGCACATAGAGCAGCTTTTCAACATCTGTCATGCTCGGTGTTATACCCGCGACTATCTTCTCCGCTGCCGCGTCAAGCTTTGCTTTCGCGGTCCTGTACTGTTCCTCTGTCATTTCATAGTCAAGCAGAACATAGTACTTGCTCCCGAGACTGTTCACGGTTATCATATTGCTCGCAAAAAAGAGCTCCGGACAGATAAGATAGGCGTTGGCAAGTAGGTCTGTGACTTCGGAGATGCTCCATTTGTTCTTATTTACCACTGAAGATATGTCTATATTCTTCTCCCGCTTCATTGCACCTTCGAGCAGAGCGGGCGCAAGCTCATCCGTTACGGAATCCGCATACGCAGAAAAAGAAAAAGCAGTTACTGTCATTACGGCAGCTGTGACGGCAGACAGCACTTTTCTGAAAAATTTATTCATCTCAATACCCCTTAAATATGCAGGTCAATACTGCATTGCATAAATATACACAAGTATTATACAATAATATTATAAATAAATCAAGGGGGATTTGTGATATTTGTGCATTTTTTATTTCAAAGCCCTTTTTTATCCTCACAATGGACCGATATTGACAAAACAATAAAAATATTTTAAAAATATTATTGACAGCAAATACAAGATGTGCTATAATTAATTCTTGCAGGGCACTATATATTGATTTGATGCAAAGTGCCGTCATATAATGGTCAGAGGAAGGAACTATATGAAAATAATAAAGAGAAACGGCTCTGAAGTGCCGTTCGATACCGAAAAGATCAGAGTTGCGATCACAAAGGCAAACAACGCGGTGGAAGAAAATGTCAGAATGACAAGTCTCCAGATAAACCGGATCGCGGAAAGCGTCGTCATCTCCTGCGAAGAACTCGGAAGATCACCAAGCGTTGAAGAAGTACAGGATATGGTAGAACATCAGATAATGGCACACGGCGCTTTTGAAGCCGCAAAAGCCTATATAACCTACCGCTATACAAGACAGCTCATCAGGCAGTCCAATACCACCGATGACAAGATCCTCTCGCTCATAGAATGCTCAAACGAAGAGGCAAAACAGGAAAATTCCAACAAGAACCCGATCGTGAACTCCACTCAGCGTGACTATATGGCGGGCGAAGTCTCCCGCGACATCACCAACCGCATACTCCTGCCACGAGATATCGTGGAGGCGCACAATGAGGGTATAATCCATTTCCATGACTCGGATTACTACGCTCAGCATATGCATAACTGCGATCTCGTGAACCTTGAGGATATGCTCCAGAACGGTACAGTCATCACCGGCACCCTCATCGAACGTCCTCACAGTTTCTCCACTGCCTGCAACATCGCAACGCAGATAATCGCTCAGGTGGCTTCAAACCAGTACGGAGGACAATCCATCTCTCTCGCTCATCTTGCTCCGTTCGTTCAGGTGAGCCGCGAAAAACTCCGCAGGGATATCCGTGCCGAGGGTGAAGAGTTCGGTGTTACCCTCGATGACGAGACGGTCAATAAAATGGCGGAGAGCAGACTGCGCGAAGAGATCAAGCGCGGTGTCCAGACTATCCAGTATCAGGTGGTCACACTGCTCACCACAAACGGACAGGCTCCTTTCGTTACCGTTTTCATGTACCTCAATGAAGCAAAGAATGAACAGGAAAAGAAAGACCTCGCACTTATAATAGAAGAAGTTCTGCTCCAGCGTTATGAAGGCGTAAAGAACGAACAGGGCATCTGGGTGACACCCGCGTTCCCGAAACTCATATATGTACTCGAAGAAGACAACATAACCGACCAGAGCGAATACTACTACCTCACCAGGCTTGCCGCCAAGTGT
>CAMVGH010000026.1 GCA_947166945.1 uncultured Clostridia bacterium | reverse complement strand
ATAATAAAGGCATAACAATAAAAGGAGCATTTCAGATGAAAAAATATGACACAACACAGCCGGTCACTCTTAAAAAAGGAGTGTACAGGCTCAACAGCGAACGTAATTTCGACTACCAGCTCAACCGTGTTATAAACTGGGACGGCGGCCGCCTTGAAGATGTGGAGCCTGCTGCCGCAAGGATAAAAACAAGCGCCGACTGGAAGCGTGAGCTTATCGCTCTCGGCGACACTGCCATGACCGAAGAACGCACCGGAAACGCGATCGCCTATTACCGCATGAGCGAATTCTTCATGTATGACGGCGACCCGGATAAAAAGAAATACTATGAACTCGCCACAAAATTGTTCTACGAATATTACGCGGATTATTTTGAAGGGAAAGATCCACGCATCGAACGCACCGAAGTACCGTATGAAAACGTGAAACTGCCGGTAATGCACGTTCGCCCGCGGGGTGAAAGCAAAGGTACCATACTGATACACGGCGGAAACGACAGCTATTTCGAGGAATTCCTGTTCTCACTGCTGTACCTTCAGGAAAAGGGCTTTGACGTGTATCTGTTCGAGGGTCCCGGACAGGGCGGCGTAATGCGGACACAGGGTATGCACTTCACTCACGAGTGGGAAAGACCGGTCAAAGCAGTTCTTGATACTCTCGGACTTGATGATGTGACTATCATTGGCATTTCACTCGGCGGGTACCTTGCCCCCCGCGCTGCCGCTTTCGACAAGCGTATCACTAAGGTGGTCGCATGGTCGGTCTTTCCGTGCTTTCAGGATATAATAGTGGGAACCCAGAAACCTGCCATGCAGAAAGCTTTCCGCATAATGATGAAACTGCACGCCCGTCCTGTCATTGATCTTGTGTTCGGAAAAAAGGCAAAAAAAGAACCGATGATAGACTGGGGGCTGAAACACGGCTACTACGCTTATGAAGCCAAAGACGCATACGACTATGCAAGAAAGCTGAAATTATATGACATAGAGCCGGTCGCCGACAGGATAACACAGGATATGCTGATAATCGGCGCGAATCAGGATCACTTTATCGACTACCGACTTATCGGCCGCGAGATAAATATGCTCACAAACGTGAAAAGTCTCACATTCCGCCTGTTCACGGAAAAGGAGGACGCGCAGAACCACTGCAATGTCGGTAACGGAAAGATAGTGCTTGATACGATATGCGACTGGATAACACAGATAAACAGAAATAACGGATAAAAATGAACCGGACTGTAACAAAAAGCCTCCTGTGTCATAACAGACAAGGAGGCGAATGCTGCATTATGATCTTACAGATCTCAGTTTACTCTTTCACCGTTTTTCCAGTAGCCTTCATAGATAGTCTTTCCTTTGGAATCCGTGAGCTTGCCCCAGCCTTCCTGTACGCCGTCCGACCACGCGCCGGTGTACTTATCACCGTTCGGCCATGTGCAGGTACCCTGCCCTTCAAGACCGTCATTCTCCCAGTTGCCGGTGCTAACTCTGCCGTCAGCGTAATACTTGGTACCCTGTCCGCTGAGACGTCCGTCAACAAATGAGCCGACATAGCGGTTTCCGCTGGTCCAGATGTATGTACCCTGTCCGGTGCGATGATCGCTCACCCAGTCACCGTCGTAGGAAGTACCATCGGCCCATGTATATTTTCCCTTACCGTTGCGCATATCGTTCTTCCAGCTGCCGTCATAGACGCCGCCGTCAGCATACGTGAGCTTACCCTTGCCTTCCTTTGTTCCGTTCACCATACTGCCGTTATATACGTCCCCGCTCACATACTTATACACGCCTGTGCCGGTCATCTTGTCATTTGTCCATGTTCCGTTATAGGATTCGCCGTTGGGATAAGTTAGTTTTCCGGTACCGTTTCGCTGATCGTTTTCCCAGTTGCCGTCATAGACCTCACGGTTGTTACGGGTGAGCTTTCCCTGTCCGCTGCGGACATCGCTCTCCCAGTTTCCGACGTAAATATCGCCGTTAGAGTAAGTCTGGGTACCGCTCCCGCTTCGTTTATCGGACTTCCAGTTCCCGTCGTAATATGTACCGTCTGCCTCGGTAAGCTTACCGCTGCCGTAGCGCACATCGTATGCCCAGTTGCCTTCATAGACCCTTCCGTCATAGTAGCGCATAACTCCGTATCCGCTGAAGTCGTCCTGAAGGAATGCGCCCTCATAGACCGATCCGCTTGCAAACTGATAACGTCCCTGACCTTCCATTTTTCCGTCAGCCCATGTACCGGAATAAACATTTCCGCTCTCGAAATACTCAGTACCTTCTCCGTTCAGTCTGCCCTTTTCAAACCCGCCCTCATAACGTGCGCCGTTTGCCCAGATATATCTGCCGGAACCGGTGCGGACTCCCTCTACCCAGTCACCGGTATATTCATCACCGTTAGCCCAGGTCATTTTTCCTCTGCCGTCCATGATGTCGTTGTGCCACTTACCGGAATATACAGCACCGTTCTTCCAGGTCATCATACCGTAGCCTTCACGCTTGCCGTCCTTTGTTTCTCCGGTATATTCGCCGTCAAAAAACGTAATCCTGCCGCCGCGGGCGATAGCTTCGGTGACTTCTTCTTCAAACGCCTCGGGCGTGGTCTCAAAAGTCGTTGTGATAAACGGTACAGCAGTCCCGGCAGACTCCGCAGACGCTTCCTGCTCTGTGGGTGCAGTAGGTTCTGTCGGCTCTGCCGCTCCGACCTCCGCTGACTGTGTTACTGTTGTCTGCTGTTCCGCAGTATCGGACACTGCCGGGGTCTCGCTCTTGCTGACGCTGCTTGCCACCGCGATTATTATGCCTACAACAGCTACCGCGCCTACTCCGAGAGCGATCTTTCCGCCCTTTCCTGATTTCTTCTCTGCCGGCTGCGGCTTTTTCTTCTTCTGCGGAGCTCTTGACGGACGAGGAACTTCCGCCATGACTTCCGCCGAATTATAAGGCTTCGGCGGCTTTCTGTAAACCGCCTCGCCGAAAGGGTTTTCCGCCGGCGCGGCGGGAGTAAGAGCTATCGGCGTCTCTTCGCTGCTTTCCTCCGCCGCGGTGTTTGTTGTTTCGGAAAGAACGGGAGCTTCTTCCGGAGCGGTGACCGCAGCTTCCGTTGTCTGCTGTCCGTTCAGATAAGCTTCAACTGCCGCAATCTCGTCCGCCTCCGGTTCAAATGGCAGGAACACAACCGCCCCGGGAGCTTTGAGATCAAATCCGCAGCAAGAGCATTTTTCGCTGTTATTAAGCGGCTTTCCGCATTTTATACAATTCATAATTTCAGTTTACCTCCCGATCAGCGCCGTCATTCCGAATACATTTCGTCCGGCAGGAATCTGCACTCATATTCCAGATTGTCGGAATCAGACCCTATGTAAAGGTGAAGCATAAGGTCATCGGTTATCATTGCGCCGATCTTATAGGGCGCCTCTGTCTCGCTCAGGTCTGCCGGAAGGATCATTGTCTCGGCTTTTCCGCGGAATGTAACGAAAAACTCAAAGTCGCGCTGCCTTTCAGCGTCAATGCCGGAACCAAATTCGTCCGTTGTCCACACAAGCTTGTTAAAACAGTCGGGGCCGTCGGTTATCTTCACATTATCGTCCGACAGTTTCACAAATCTGCCGTCAGAAACACCGAATTTACGGCATCTGATACCGATATCGCCCACTTCCGTCAGCACTTCGGGTACTGTGGGATCATACCCGCAAGCAGCACACCGATTGGTTCCCTCGGGTATAGCCTTGCCGCACCGTCCGCAGAATTTGCCCATATTTAACTCCCCTTTACAGCGGTGATACCGCTTATTCTCATAATAATACATGATAATTATATCACATCGGATTTTATATGTCAACATAAATTTATGAAAAAAGCAATGTCCCCGAGCCGTAAGACCCGGGGACATTCGGTTGATACCGTTACTTAGCTGTGTTCTGATAGCTTTCGATCATTTTCTTCACAATGATTCCTGAACGCGGTGTGAGGGAATGGCAGTGCCTTTCCTCTGTGATGCCAAGCTTTAAGCATACCTCAAGCCGCATTGTACGGGCTTTCTCCGGGTAAACAACGATCTTGTCGATCAGCAGGTCTGATATGTCGTTTACAGTCTGGCGGTCAAGAACTCCGTTCCTTACAACGAGGTCATTGTTGAACGCGTTTCGTATATCTTTCATATCACGCAGCAGCTCTGACTTACCGCGGGATTCTCTGCGCAGCTCGTTCAGCTGCATTTTAAGGCGTGTGATGTCGGTATTCAGCGCGTCGTTCCTGTTTCTGAACTCCGTCTTTGTGATAGCATCGTCGGTGTACAGGTCAAGAAGCTTTTCTTTCTTCGTTTCAAGCGCAGCTATCTGCTTCTGCATCTCTTCTGCTTCACGATCGTCGGTCTTGTTTTTATCCTCGTTATCGTACAGATTGACAAACTGCTCGATATAGCTGTCGATATTCTCCGCAAGATTTATGAAAACATCGCTGAGTATCGTGTAAAGCTCTTTTTCGTAGATCGCCGTGGTGGGGCAGTCTGCTGCCTTGCCTTTTTTCTTTTCCCGGCATATCCACTCATATATCGGTTCGTCACGGTGCAGCTCCTTGCTGTATGATGTCCGCCAGAACGGCACATTATGAACACCGCAGATAATCTTGCCGGAAAGGGGAGAAGTCTTTTTCGCGGAACGATCGGTCGCCTTGACCTTCATGCTGCGCTCGGCGAATACGGCGTTCGCCTTGTCCCACAGCTCCTCGGAAACTATTGCGGGGACTATTTCCCCGGTCTCGTCCTTGAACATCACCCATTCGTCCTGCGGCAGGAATTTCTGCTGCTTGGTGCGGTAGTCCGTGATCTTCACCTTGTTTCCGCAGTAGTAACCCTTGTACTTCGGGTTCTGTATTATCCCGCCGATCGTGTTGTGGTGTATCAGCTTCCCCGCCCTGCTGCGGTAACCCTTGTCCCACAATATCCGTTCAAGGTCACGTAATCCGTAGTTGCCGGTCGCGTAAGTCTCGAAGATCAGCTTCACCATTTCAGCTTCCTTCTCGTTTATGATCAGCTTGCTGTGATCCTTTTCATATCCGAAGATGCGGGAATTGCCGATTACATGACCATTCTCTATCGCCTTGCGATGTCCGAATTTCACACGCTCGGAAAGCTTGCGCACCTCGTCCTGCGCTATGCTCGACATGATCGTAAGCCGAAGCTCGCTGTCCGGCTCTATCGTGCAGATATTGTCCGTCATGAAGAATACACCCACTCCATGTTTCAGCAGGTCGCGGGTGTATGTCAGACTGTCTATGGTGTTGCGCGCAAAACGGCTGACTTCTTTCGTCAGAATAAGATCAAATCTGCCGTCATAAGCGTCCTGTATCATTCGCTGGAACTGTACACGGTTCTCGGCGTTTTCGCCGCGGATACGATCGGCGTAGCCTTCCACATATTCCCAGTTGGTATTGCGCTGTATCAGCTCCCGGAAGTGGCTTTCCTGGTTCTCTATCGACATTGTCTGCTCGTCGCGGGTGGTCGATACTCTGGCGTAGTATGTCACGCGCAGGTTGAAGTCTTCTATTTGCTTGCGCTCGGTGCGCATACGGTTGATTATTTCGTAGATGTCCATAAAAAGCCTCTCCTTGGTATGTGGTTTTGATTATTATACCATACCGGAGGAGAATTGTCAAGGGGGATATCTACTTTTGCAATATAAGCTCCATAGAACCGTTGTATCGTTCGCTTACATCGTAACGCTTGATAGTGAAGCCAAAATTTTCACATATAGGCTTTAATCCTTTATATGAAAAATATGTAAAATGTTGTTTTTCGCTCCACATTGGATCTGAATATTTTTGATATTTACCAAATGAACTCTCATAATTTGGAGTAGAAAGCCATAACACTCCATTGTCGTCAAGCAAATCATATGCTTTCTTTAGCGCATCTGTCGGCTGGCTAACATGTTCGATAACATCACCCATTATCATTACATCAAATTTTTTATCTATATCAAATTTCATAAAGTCACATAAATAGATATCTATGTCAAAATTACCAGATAATTTCTCACAAGTTTCTTGACTTATTTCTATTGCAGTCACATCGTATCCCATCTCAAGAGCAACTGCCAACATTTCTCCCGTCCCCAAACCAACTTCAAGATATCTATCACCTGTATTAAACATTTTCACCTTGTTTAATATATTGCTAAATTTATCCAATTTAAACATAGGATATCTGCTCTCATATGATCTTGGACTATGTACTTTCTTGATTGATTCGTTTACATCGGTTTGGGTAGAATTATATATTTCTTCGAAACTGTGGGCTGGGAAATTGTATACAAACAAATTATTACATCTTCGGCATTTTAACCATAATTTTGCAGGAGAATATAGCTTACAGCTTTCATCCTTTTCATATAAAGCAGACTGTTCCGCACAGTAATATGGATCAGCTTCTGCCGAGCCACAAATTGAACATATTTTATATGTTTTATCAACTGCTATTGACGGAATGTATTCATAAAAACAGTCAGTATACAAATCTTTGAATAATGTAGGTAAAGAACTAAATGCTTCTAATGACTTTTCATAACAGTAAAGAGGATCAATATATGAAAGCCGTCTGATTGCATGATAATGAGCATGTATAATAGGTTTAGACTTTTCATAAAAAAAGTCGGCAAGAAAACGAAAACGACTTGGCTCTATATCGACATAATATGTACCTTTGCGTTTCATTTCAGTGGACAAATTTATAAATGCCACTGACACAGATATCTTAGCTAACATTTTCCATCTGTTAATATCGTCAACAGATAATATATGTCCATTATTTACTTTATCAGAAATGGAAACACTAACTTGACTATAGTAAGTTTTCGATTTGTTGTCTACTCTGTCACAATCTATACTCATCTTTGAAATAGATATGATTTTATTTAAAATTTCAATTTCAGTTTTTGAGTTATCATTAAATAGTTTCTCTACATCATTGATCTGATGAATTATATACTCAAAATCAGTTATGTTTTCAAAGCTCATAATTTTCACCTTTCTTTAACAAATTACACAAACTGAAAATACCCAGTGATGTTTTACAATCTTGGCTGACGATGATTCAAACTATTGAAAGATATATGAATAATCAACTAATCTTTAATTATTCTCTCTTATCAGTAAGACATAATAGTCGATCTACTAAATAAAAAGCATAATTAACTAACAAATGAGACTGTGGATCAGCTTATTAGGCTTTCAAAAGTTGCTCAAATCGAGAAATTTTAAGTTTTAACGAGTTATCTAGGGAAATCATATTTGAAAATTACAATCTAATGCAAACAATCAAAATTATAAATAAATCTATCGTAATTAGGAATTATTTCTTGTAAATTGGATTGAATAGACTTACGTTCATTCCACATTTTCATTGCAAGATAAGGAAGGTTATCACACTCTGATATCGGAATTACCCATTGTTCCATCCCAAGATCTTTACCAATGCCGTCCGCTTTTACTGAATAACTAACTGCTAGAGTTGGAACGCAAGATGAATATCCAGCAATGGAGGCATGTGTCCTGCAACAAACAAGCATTTCACATTTAGAGATTAAATATTTAATCTGAGCCGCATTAGCATTATCAGGTATAAAATATACCTTTTTTCGTTCTTCAGTGGATAGTTGGCTGAACAGTGTATATGAAGCATCACGATCATCATCGGCGGGAGTTATAACATGATGAACCATCAGTAAATAATCTGAATTTTTCAATAACGATTTAGTCATCAGTATGAAATAATTTAATAAATTTTTTTCTCTTCGTATCGTAAGAGGACTAATATTTATCGCTATGATACGCCCACTTATATCATAAGAAAGTGCTATTTTTTCAGGAATTAAATTAAACGCTGAATCATATACTAGCTTAATATTATTTATTCCAATTGACATAAGCTTCTCATATGTTATACTTTCACGAGCATATATCATGTCGTGTTTTTTTAAGGCATCTATCATTGCTTCATTAATCATATTCGGTTGGATAGAGCATCCCCATAAAACACATCTTGCTCCACATTTTTTTGCTGTGTTTAAGAAAATAACTTGTCTATGCCAGTTTGGATAACAATAATTATCTCCTCCTATACCGATGCATATTGTATTATGATCAATCTCGGATAGTGCTTTTTCGTACATCTTTTGTGCAGCAATAAGCTTGTCTTCAAAGTTGTTGGCATATCTTTCGTCATCCTTAAATGATAAATCAGCTGGAATTATTTTATCAACAATATAATTTAAACCAAATTCACGGTCTTGATCAGGAAAGTGTGAAGATAAAACTATATACGCGTCAAACTGATTTTTTTTAATAAGTTCAACTGTAGTACGAACAATTGCTTCAGCGCCGTGATTATATGCTCCTCCATGACCAAAAAGAAGGTATTTTCTCATACTAACCCTTTCTAATAATTACAATAGATAGCACCAAATATTTAGATAACATAGAAATAAATAAAAAATGATATATAGAACAATCTCTAATCGTCCAAAATTCTCTTGTTATTACTATTTATCATATCCTATTTTGCTTTTTATCCATTTTATCTCGTCATTCTCTTGAACTCCCATCTCCTCAATATCATTAATTACAATACGGCACTCCTCAACTTTATTTTTTTGTGCTAAACAGCTTGCTTGTTTAACCTTTCCAAGAATAAATTGATCAGGAAGATTAAGTATTGCTGCTAGCGAAAGATAAAGAGAAATGAAAATATAATCATTAGTCTTATTAGTCAAAAGAACATCTGTCATAATATCAACAGCCTGCTGATATTGTTTGTCCCAAATAAGAATAAATATATCATTGTAATGTTTTATGAATTTTCTATTACAAATCTCTTTAATTAAAGGTTTATTGTTAGATAATGCTAAAATCATAGATATAACATCAAATTTTTTTACACAATCATCATTTTTTACCATTGAAACCAATATTTTAACTACTCCGACATCATCATCTTCTATAAATTTCTCTAACAATTCCTGCCGCCCAATAAATATAGGTATATTACTTAGTGAAAGAGCCGCAGAACATTTAGGAATTAGGTCATTCAATATTATACGAAAATCATCTTCAGAAACACTATTTTGCGCATCTTTACATTTCATTGCTGAAATTAAAAGATAGTTTTTTATTCTCCCTATCTCTTGATTTTTATATTTAAAATAGTCTTGAGTAGTAGAATTTTCAGCTATTTTACGAAACTCATGTAGCTTTTTAACCGAGGATAAATCCGAATTATTAATTACCTTTATTGTATCTTCAACGGCATGTGTATATACAAGTGCAAGGAATTCCTTGTTGTAGAATGAGACATCTCCACTCATCTTTTTTAGAAATTCGGTGGTTAACGCATCTAATATTTGGTCTGATTCTGTTCGTCCCTCTATCCACTTGTAAGAGACAGATTTATTAGAAACGCGATAATAATGCAGCGGCTTTGCGTATACGCCAAAATTCCCCGATGCTTTAATGCATTCAATAACATTAACGGTATCTCCTCCATATGCCTTCGGAAACCATTCAGGCGTTGTTATCTCAAATCTTGCAGCAGAAGCTTTCGATGAATAAAGTTTTCCCCATACTTGTCGCATATTCCAATGGCATTGTTTAAAATAATTCTCCCAATCTTGAGCTGTTTTTAATACAAGATTTTGAGTCACAGTATAATCACCTATTTTGGTATTTCCGTCTGCTTCAACAAAGATACTACCACATGCAGCAATATCCAGGTTTTCATTTTTTATAAATCGAAGCATTTCTTCAAAAAATGTCAATGAATAGTAGTCATCTGCATCAAGAATACAAAAGTAGTCATTATAAGGTATATGATGCGATAAATTCCAAAAGTCTGGGTTTTCATTAACATTACGATTGATAATATTAAAAAAGGGAACAATTCTTGAATCTTTTTTTGCATACTCTCGAATAATATCACCAGTATGATCAGACGAGCCATTATCTAAAATATAATACTTGAAATTCGTGTATGATTGATTTAAAACGCTATCAATAGTTTTTCTCAATGTGTTTTCGGCATTGTATGCACAAGTACGAATATAAATCATTCAGTTTCTCTCCCGTGTACTAAAATATGTCCTATAAGTCCCGAAGTTTCATTATAAACGCCGTAATACACAGCATCAAAATTATTATGATTAAAATCTTTATAATTTATAAATTCGTTTACTCGTGGATTATGTAAATAAATTTCTTTGTATTTTTCTTCACCAACTACAGTATAAGTCGCAAATCTTTTGTGAAGATACAATTCGTTCAAAACAATATCAGTTATACTTGGAGAATAGCTTTGTAAAACTGCTACCTTTGATTGATGAGTAGAATTATTGCATAATAGTTTACCTTCATTGACTATATTTTTATTAAATATATCACAAACAAATCCACTTCTTCCGTTAGGAATCGTTATATTAAACAATTCAAGAAGAGTCGGATATATGTCAAGATTACGCATACCTTCTATTTGTGTATGCTTAATATCTTTCCCGGCTGCAATGAATGTGCCCTTTAGTCCATGGGCTGTGAATAAAAGTGCACCATTGTGAGCTTCAAAAGCTATATATCCATTTTTTAACCAAAGTACTTCATCTCGCGCAGAAAATGCTTCATGCGCGATTTTTTCATCAGCACAATTCACTAGTTCTCTAAAATTGATCATTCCATGATCAGAAAGAACAATTATATTATCCGGAACCAGTTCATTCATTAATTCTCCAACAAAACGATCAAGAAGACGATATGTTTCTATAAGCACATCATTATCATCGCAGTACATACAGCAATGCGCTATAAGATCAGTTGTAGGAGTGTAGAAAAATAATACATCTACGGGTTTTTCACTTTGAGTTTTACAAATAGCTATTTTGAAAAAATCAAGTTCTTTATTGAAATTTTCAATTGCATCTTGGAAATGATAATTTTCTATTGCCTCCCAAGCAAGGCTAGGAGATTTTTTTAATTCATCAAAAGAATAACCTTGTTGTTTTAGAGTTCGTGGATATAAACGCGGCGGAACATCTCTTGGAAATAAATCAAATATATTTTTATCCCGATCACAGACTTCAAGGGTACGTTTAGAAAAACGATTATCTCTTGGAGTTTCAATCATTTCATAATGAGCTGAAACAACATACCCGTTAATTTCAACAGGGTTAACACAACAATCTGCCGCCCACATTCCTACAGATATTCCATTATCGCCCAATATCTTCCAAAACGGTATTAAATCTTGAAGCTGGCACATAGAAGGAGTATGTCTTTTTCCGTCGTCGCCTTTTACTGCAATATTGTGTTCCCAAGGAGCAAGTCCAGTATAAATAGAAGACCAGTTCATTTCACTTAAGTAAGAGTCTTTATATCCTTTTTGAACATAAGCAGAATATGAAGCTGAAGCCCCTCTACCTATTAACTTTGATAGATTAGGGTACCTTTCTTGGTGATCAAAAATATAATTGGGGCAAACGGCATCTGCTCCTATAATAAGTGTTTTCAACATTTTATATTTGCTCCCCCGCCGGATAGCGTTTACTAATATCATTAGTTCCATAATAACCGTTGCAATAGTCACAGGCGGTTATTGTTCTGACTTTCATCAATTCCTCAAGCAACTTCTTTTTTTCATCAGCTGAAGTTGTTGTGTCGAATAAATCCAGATAATCTTTTTTATCCAGTGGAATTTTATTCAACTCAGTGCCTCTTATAGATCGTCCGCACCAATGCATCTGACCATGCCTGATATACCATGATCCTCCACGATTAACATGGGTACAAGAAGAAAAGATAGCCTCGTTTTCTTCTACAGAACGATGATGTGCTATGAAGTCGCCATTATCTACCCATCCATCAAAGTATTGATTTTCACCATAATATTTTAAGTATTTAAATGGCACCTCCGCTTCAACCAAGAGTTTATTATTTGTTTGTGAAACATCCATATTTTTCCCATAATCAGAGCAATGCACCATTACCTTTTCCTTATGCTTTTTAAGAACTGATAATACATTATCCCGAAAGGGAATCGAACAATTGCTGAACAACCACAGTTCATCAAATTTATAGCTATATTTAAAGCAATCATCAAGAATAATGTGTAAATTTGGATGCATCAATGGTTCACCACCTGTGATTTGCAGCCGCTTGACATGGTCTACTACATTAAATAAAGCATTAAGCGTCTCATTAAATTCCTGCTCATCCATTTGAGGACGATAATCGTATTGGGGCACTAAAACTCCACAAAGCTTGCATTTAAGATTACATCGCATTGTCGGGGTTAGATTGACATTGTTTATTCTCATAACTGCACCCCATCTTTATAAAGTAAATTTTTAGAAAGTTTTCCTTGCGCCTGTTCTGCAACAGGCTGTTTATCCTCAAATTGAATACAATGACTACCAGGGCAATATTTACATGCATCAATATGTTTATGTTCGTGTAATTGTTTAGCAAATCTGTTGATTTTATCGGCAAGAACATTATCTAATGGCGAATTAAGATCAACATAATTTTTAGAAAAATCAGGGATTAATTTTTCATCTATACTGCATAACGCTTGTAAAAATGTGCAATGAAAAATCCTACTACGTTTAACATAAAACAAATTGGTGGTACAAGCATTATACTTTTCATCTAACTGTTTTTCTGTCTCATTAGTCCTCATAATTACCGGAGGTTTATCCCAATATTTATAGTTGGTTATTTCATAATGAATATTTTCTTTCTCACATAATGCTATAATTTCATTTATTCTTTTTGAGATTCTTCCATAGTCTGAAATACGCAATGTACACTTTGGAGATTTTAAAACACGAATCAATCCCTCATTAGGAATAATTGTTCCGTTAGATATAATCATTACTCTACTGCATCTAGTGTCATTAACAAAATAATCAGTAATTTTATCTATTTCGGGATGTGTTAACGGTTCTCCTCCTAACAAATCAATAGTTTCAACAAATTTGCATACAGACATTATTTTGTTATAACTATCAATTATGGTAGACAACGAATCATATTTAGGAGTCTTAATAAACGGAATATATCCGTCACAATTACGGCAATTTAAAGTGCACACATCCGTTATTACAAACATCAATCTCTCTATTAAATAGCCTTGACCATAATATAATGCATAATTTCGCAGCGCATTATCCGTTATTCGGCTTGCAAACTCAAACGTCATTTCACCGTGATATCCATCATAATCTACATTCAATAGAAACGAATGTGGATCGTAAACCGGGTTTTCCTTTTTATCAATTAGCTGTTGGTAAACTATAGGAAATGCACAGGAAACAATAACTGGAATTGTATCATAATTATTATGAAGTTGTTCAGGAGATATAATTGGATAACCATAAAATTTTGTTCCTTGTTTATCTTTTGCGATGTCAACAAATGCAATAATTTTTATACCGATTTTTTCGACTGAATGCGCAACAATGCTTCCTAACTTTCCTGCACCCCATAAAATAACATTATCACCAGGTTTTAAATTTGGTTTATATAAATCTTTAAACCATTCGGGATGAGCATACTTGTATAACATACTATTTACCCCCAAAATTATTGTTATAGTTTTCACATACAAAAAAATAATTCTCTTTTTTATTCTAATTTTTCTATTTTATGCTTTATTTGAGAGCTACTAATACCTGGTGTTCTTGGAAGTTTTATTACTACTTTACCATTCTCTTTACACCATTTAATAGCTCGTTGAAAGCCTGTATGTATTTGATCACTACCAACTGCAAAAATATCAAAATCGACTTTTGGTAATATAGTGTCCACATCTTGATAAGTAATGACTTCATCAACAACACGAAGAGCCTTTACTATCTCAATTCTTTGCTTCGTGGTATACATAATACTCGCATCAGGTTTTGTTTTTAGAATGAAATTTTCATCCTGAACAGCAACTATTAGATAATCTCCTAGTTTTTTTGCGTTTTCAAATAGGCGTAAATGACCAAAATGAAAATAATCAAAAACACCAACTGTAATTACTTTTCTCATAATTTATTGACACTTTAAAAAAGAAGTGATAATTTAAATTCTTATTACCGCTTTTCAAATTTTTTCCTTTCAAATTTCATTATAACTACACGAAGTTGATAATCATATGCTGTAGTTAATTCAAAATTATTCTCCTGCATTGCCAATATTATTTCATGATTAAAGATAGCATTGCTCCATGTCAAATTAGTTCTTCGGTATTCACGATTAATACGGGCAAAATCGTTATGTGTAATAATACAAGTATTGCAGGCATCGGTTATTTTCTTTAAAATCCACTTCCAATCAGGTATATGTTGTATAGAGCCGATAAGCAATATTGTTGTATTATCTTTGTTATATTTGCTCAAATCAGGAAATTCATATTTTGATAGGTCGCATAGTACAGTCTGATCAGAGTATTTTTGATAATCAACAGGAATGTACTTGATATCATCCGGAATAAATTGCTTGATTCTACCATTTGCAGCACCAAGGTCAACGACTGTTTCTGTATTTGTGAAATCAATTAACCTTGAAACTAATTTAAGCCGAGAAAGAGGTCCCTCTCCTTTTTCGGTATTGATTAAATTCGTTTCATTTGTTAAGCGATCTTTCCATTCGATATGCTTCCATAGTCTTGGACATATTTCATCACCGCAAAACGCAATGCCCCATTTATAATTTACATCTTCCTCAAATCCCATATCTTTAAGCTGAAATTCAATTTCAGTATGATAGATAATTGAGCCTATAAGAACAAGAACATCATTTTTGTCTTCTTCCAAAAGCTTTTCAGGGGCGTAAATAGGCTTTCCGAGATATGTTGTACCGATCAATTTAGGATCATTATCTACAAAATAAACTATTCCTCGAAAAATAGCATCCTGATCCATTTCCCACCTAACCGCATAATCAAAGCCGCCAAAAATAATATGTTTCATCATTTACCTCTTTCTATATACATTCTTTTAAATAATCAATAGCACATGATATCGGATCGATAATATTACATTTAACATTCTCTGAATAATTGTCTAATAATAAAGGCAATTCTGTACAACCTAACAAAGCAGCTTCGCACATTGACGATTGTTTATTTATGTATTCGGTAAAATCCGATACGGTGTTTTTGTCAACTTTGTTTTGTTTAACAATTTCTATAAACTCACGTAGTTTTTTTATTCCATCTTCATCGGGATATATAATATTATAATCAATTAACGCATCAGACCATATCCTGGTTTGTAAAGAACCCTCTGTGCAAAGACACAGAATGTCGGAGTTTTTAGGAATTTTATTTGACAAAAATGTGTTAGTTATTTCTAAAATATTTATAATTTTATCATGATAGGGTAATTCATCACGAAAATAATGTGCAGTCATACATCCAATCATTATTATATCTGCACCTGAAGATATCAAATTCTCAATTGAATTAGACATATCTTCAATCAGTCTTTTCTTATTTTCGCCATAGAGAATAGCTCTGACTCTGCTTGGCATTGTGCAATTATTATCAATGATGATCCTGGGACGATCCCATTCTTTTGACGCGGGGAAAGCATTTAAAATGCGTCTAAATATATCACAAGTAGCATAACTTCCCATTCCGCCTAATAAACCTATAGTTTTCAAATTATGTACCTCAAATATATAGTTGCATCCATTTTTTTTCAAAATCATGGATTTCTGTTGAATGTACAAAAATATCTTTATTTTTTTTTAATTCTGTTATCATTCTTTCCCTTACATTCTCGCAGTTTGGTATATTGAATCTATTGATTTTTTCGACCATTGAAATCATAAATGACCAATTGAAATAATTCCATGTATCTGTTTCATTTGGAAAAATTTTACAAAGCCATTCAGTTCTTTCTTCATAAACATTAAGATACTCCATTATTATATTGGCGGTAAGAAGTTGGTGATTCTGTGTCCAGGCAGAATTGTTGTTGTCATGCCGCTCTATTATGTATTTGGGGAGTCCATGATAAACAACAATTCTAGATTTTGCAATCAGTTTAGGCATAAGGTAAATATCATCATATTTACCAGTTTCAGGGAAACGAATGCCACTAAACATCTGTTTTTTGAATAGTTTTGTTGGAAATCCGACATTATAATATTTTCTCCAGAGCAATGATTTTATTGCCTCCTCAGCAGTCATTGTTATCTTCAAGTCAAACGATTTGCTTGATGAACCACATATTGAAATATCGGCATTATCTTTAGTAATTAAATTGTAGAGAAAATCAAGATAATCAGATATAACATAATCATCATCATCAATGAATGTAATATAATCACCAATAGCAACATCAAGTCCAGTGTTCCTTCCGGCGCCGATATTACCTCGATCGCGATGGATTACTTTAATTCGCTCATCTATTTGTGCATATTCATCCGCTATCTTTCCACTTGTATCGGAGGAACCATTATCAACGATTATAAATTCAAAATGTTCATATGTCTGTTTCAATATACTTTCTATAGCACGCTTCACATATTGTTCTCTATTATAGGTTAGCATTATTACAGAAATCAATTTTTTCGTATTTACCATACCTTCCAAGGAGCCTTTCTTTGTTTATATAGTTCCTCAAGTATATTTTTTTCGTTTAAATTATCCATACATTGCCAAAAACCATTGTGAACATATGACATCAACTGATTCTCTGCAACAAGTCGATTAAAAACATCGGTTTCAAAGACTGTATTGTCATCTTTAATATAATCAAATATTTCTGGTTGTAACACCATAAAACCAGCATTTATCATTGCACCGTCATTAACGCTTTTTTCTCTGAAAGAACGAACGGAATTATCTTTCGCAATGTCCAGAATGCCTTTTTGCTGCTTTTGAACTACTGCGGTAAGTGTAGCGAGTTTCCTGTGAGATTTGTGAAATTGTTCAAGCTCACAAATATTGACATCACACACACCATCTCCATATGTCATCATAAACTGTTCATTGCCAATATATTTCTGAACTCTTTTTATACGCCCGCCAGTCATTGTATAAAGACCAGTGTTTACAACGGTTACTTTCCATGGTTCACAGAATTGGTCATGAATTGTCAAATCACTTTTACCACTGCGAAAATCGTAAGTAATATCACTATTTATTAGAAAATAATCATCAAACCATTTTTTTATTACTTCTTGCTTGTAACCTGCACAAATAATAAATTCGTTAAATCCGTAATACGAGTAACATTTCATTATATGCCATAGGATAGGCATTCCGCCAATCTCGACCATGGGTTTTGGAATATGCTGAGATTCCTCAAATATCCTTGTGCCGAATCCTCCGGCAAGAAGTACAACTTTCATCGATAACCTCATTATATACAATATTCTATATTGTATTCTCAATAAACACTTTTAGGCTACATTTTTATACGATTATTTAAGTTCAAATAATTGTTCACTTTTCAAAAATATTTCAATATATGAAAATGTTATTTGAATAGATGTAACATTTTTACGAACTCACGGTTTGCACAGAAGAACAAACTCTGTGGGTATCAAATTACCACCATTATGTCTGATATAGAATTTATAATCAGGATTCATATCGTATATCATACTAGGAATTTTCCAACTATCTTCGTAGCCATGATAAATACATATAGCCAATTTAGGAATATGCTTTCTTATCATTTTTTCACAACCAAGCAGAGCTCCTTGCTCTGCTCCTTCAATATCCATTTTTATAAAAGTAGGTATCTCCGGGACATCATCATCAACTCTTACAATCTCAACCTCATGAGTACTGTCGCCATTTGCTTCGAGTGAATTTGCTGAAAGGTCAGCAGCATTATCTTTAACATACATCTTTGATTTTCTTGGACCCGCGCCCTTGTGTCGGGCCTCGACATCATGCCAACCTTCTGCCTGTATATTAGCACATAGTTGATTGTATGTTTCGTTTGATATCTCATAAGCGTATATTTTCTTATATCCCTCTCCATATACAGCTATATAGTCTGCAATTGAGTCACCTAAATAAGCTCCTAAATCAACAAGCACATCGTTTTTATTATCAGGGAAAATATCCGGTTCCCAATAATCCCTGAAAATAGATTTAACCACGGCAAGCGCATCACATTGAAGATCGAGCCAGTTCATAAGTATTGCGGCTAATGTCCTTTTTGAGATATAATCCTCTGTTTTTCTGTATAACCATAAATAATCATATATATGATATTTCAATATTTTAGCTCTGAGTTCAAAAGTTGTCAGATCACCATTTTCCGGATCAAATGTCCCCCACAAAGGAAATCTTGAAAAATATGTCACAAGATTAGTGTAATTGGAAACACTTTCATCCTTCATCTTATTGAGTGAATACATCATATTATCAAGTAATGTTTTTCTATCTGTAGAAATTATGTAGTTAAACAATTGAAAAAAATAAGTTTCATAAGCATTTATTGGAACAAACGGATCATCTATATAATCAATGATATGTTTTGCAGTTATGAGCCAATCGTCATCCGGTATCTCAGAAATATTGATTTGCTCTTCAAGCGATACTCCTCCGAGTTGCTGTTCGAGCACCTGCGTAACTATATTACGGCTGTTTTGTACAGCCTTCTTCAGTTCGCGGGCTTTTCTGCCGTTCTTGCGTATGTCATTGAGAGAGTCTTCAATAGATTTTATCAATGTGTAAAGTTTTGATTTCAGTTCCTCATTCATTATTTTGAACCTCTTATTTCTCTAGATATATCATCTATTTCCGGATCTCCGGGATTGATCATTTTGTAATCTTCCAAAGTTTTTATTGCGGTATCCATATCACCTTTAGCAATAAAAGCCCTGATATTTTTCTTTACTGTTTCCGCAAGCAATTCAAATTCGGATTTTGCTGAATTCTCCCGCTTGTAGCGTTCATTCAATGCGTTCTTTATTCTGAACAGCTTGCTTATAAGTTGCTCCTTTTCTTCCTTTGATTTGTCTTCATTATCCATGAGCCGCATACTAATGCAATAATCATAAAATTTAGCTGCATCGGGAAGAACACTGATATCCGATATATTGCTTATACTATAATTCTCTGCAGCTTCATAGAAACCATCGATATTGCGGCAGCACAGATATGCGGTTTGCTTCAAATCAAGTTCGGCTATGGAAAAGGCAGGGGAGAGGTCATACTGCATTTTCATAATAATATACAGCAAATCGATATCTTCCGGAATACCATATTCAGAAATAAAATTATTGATTTCGCAGCTGCAATCTGTATCAGAAAGATATGTCTTGTAGATATTCAGCTTTTCCTCGATTTTCTTGTCGGTTTCAGCTATCTTCCCAAGTCCTGCGATAATTGTCTGAAATTTGTCCGCATCTTTTAGCTTGTCAAACAGCTCATCGACTAATATCTTTTTCCCATGACAATCAAGATTTTTATAGTACTTATCAATATTTGTATAAGAGAAATAATCAGCTGTTTTAAGTTCGTTCTGTACCAAAGTGAATATTTCTTTTGCCTCGAATGAATATCGTTCAAAAGGATATGAATTTAAATATATATCAAGCGTATTGAACTTCTCCGTTTTTATGCAACACTCTGCAAAATGATTAAACAACGGCATAATATTGACAGCGGTACACATATATCCGGAGATCAGGTAGCTGTCATAAGTTGCGATCTTTCCGCTCTCGATATCCCTGTAAATATCGAAGAATTTTTTGAAAGTATCAACAGCTTCCCCATATCTTTCAAGCGCATACAAGCACTCTGCTTTAAGCCCGTATATCTCACCGTCGGTTGTTAGCGGATATGGGCGTATCTTCGGGCTCATATTAAAATACTCGTCGCAGACAGATATAGCCTCTTCGTAATCCTGTTCATTCCGCAAGTGGCAGACTTTGTAAAAGTACAGCGAAGCAAGCACAATACTGTTCAGCTTCTTACACAGCTCGATGCCACTATCCTGATACTCCAGAGCCTTCTCATTTTCTCCGATGCCGGAATATGCCTCATAAAGCTGAACATACAGCATCGGTGTGGTTTCTTTTTCATTCTCAAACCGCTTCAAAAGAAGCTCTGTATTCCGCTTGAACTTATTATATCTCTGCACGCCTGTCTCGTAGTAATAACCGTAATGGTCGGCTATATCCTGCAAATTCTTGTATGGCGGATCAAAAGTATTAAGCGACTCGTGAATTGCATTTTCATACCTAGTGTGCTGGTGCAGCTTCACCATTCTCGGTGCGAGAATATCACTGTAGCTGTCGCCGTTCTCGGTTTTGATAATATTTCGGGATATGTATGACGCAGCATTGTAATTTTTATATTCGCCGGAATTGAAGAACTCAATTATGTGATCGCAGGAACGGAAAATATCGTCCGCGTCGAGCATCATAAACCACTCGCCCTGCGCCTTCTCAAGCCCGAAATTCCTCGCCGCCGCAAAGTCATTTATCCATTCAAAATGAAGGATTTTATCAGTATATTTTTTTGCGATCTCAACAGTTTTATCAGTGGAGCCGGTATCTGTGATTATCAGCTCGCTGTCTACATTGTCAAGTATCGGCTTAATACCAGAGAGGCACTTGTCAAGCCACTTTTCCTCGTTTTTTACTATCATTCCAATAGTAAGAACCACATTTCCTCTGTTTTTCCGCAGCTTCAGTTTTTCCGCTTCTTGAGCAAGTTTTTGTCTGCCATATTCATCGAGTGTTCCAGTAAATTTGTCAAGATACTCGTATCCGAGGCTTTCGATCAATTGTAATTCAAGCGGTACAAGACTATCCGTATCATCACGCGAGAATAAATGTTCCTTTATTTTCAGTTCAGGAAGCATAACCAGAGCATCGTTGAATTTTTTCAATGTAATGCAGCATACGAAAAAGACGCATACAAACGGGAGATAATTTTGTTCAGATGAAGCGAGGTAGTTTACAACATCTTTATCATCTGTATCGGTTTTTCCGGCTTCAAACTCATTATAAGCACCAAAGAATTTCTTTAATGAAGTTAAAGCATCTTCATATCTGTCAAGTCTGAATTCCGCTGTTGACTGTATGGCAAACATCTCTTTGTCAGCCGAGCGCTTCCCACACTCATCGGAATATTTTTTACAGATATCTATGGCATCAGCGTACCTTTCCTCAGTCACAGCAGTATATGCTTTTCTGCTGTACATGACCGCAAGAGCTGCCATACTGCATTTCCTTGCATAAGCAATACCCTTGTCCAGGTAGCTGTCTGCTTCTGCACGCTTGTTTACTATCATGTATGTCTCATACAGCTGGATATAAACCATAGGGTCCACAGGAGATTCTTCGGATAAGCGCTTAAGCAAAAGTTTCGAGTTCCGCTCAAATTTCTTTACACGATCTTCCTCGGTTTCATAATAATATCCGTAATGATCTGCAATGTCATTCAGATATTTTATCGGTTTCCCATAAGTGCTGAGCATCTCGTGAACAATACCGGTAAATCTTGTCTGAGGCAGCAGTTTTGTTATCCTTTGTGCATTATATGTGTATGTGGAAACATTATCGGCAGCAGGATTGTTGCTGATGTATGTTGCAGAATTATAGTTTTTGTATTCTCCGGAATTGAAAAACTTGATTATATTATCACAGGAGCGAAAAATATCGTCCGCGTCAAGGAACATGAACCATTCACCCTTTGCAGTTTCAAAAGCAGTGTTCCTCGCCGCCGAAAAATCATTTATCCAATCGAAATGCAGCACCTTGTCAGTGTATTTCCTTGCTATCTCAATAGTGCTGTCAGTGGAGCCTGTGTCTGTGATTATTAGTTCGCTGTTTACATTATCAAGTATAGGTTTTATGGCAGAAAGGCATCTATCGAGATACTTTTCCTCATTTTTTACTATCATTCCGATAGTCAGAATAACCTTACCCATGCTTGTTTCCGGCTTAAGTTTTCCGACTGATTCTTTGAGTCTCTGTTTACCGTACTCATCAAGATGATCACATAAAGCGTCCAGATTCTGAACACCAACATTCTGCAATAAAGCAACTTCAAGCTGTACAATGCTTTCAAGAGTATCGCGGTCATTGGAATATTTGCTGACAGGCCGTTTTTTCAGAGTATTTAAGGCAAAATCATATTTTTCAGAATTAAGGCAACATACAAGAAACTGTCCAACATATGAAAGATAATTATTGTCATTTGCCAGACTTAATGAACCATACATCTTGTCTTTGGTGTTTAGTTTACCGGATTTAATGTCATCATAAATAGGGAAAAAAGCTGCAAGGGTTTCAGCAGCATTCGACCAATTTTCTTGCCTGTAAAAAACAGTTGACTTAATTGCTAAAATTTCTGCATCAGAAATAAGGGTATCATCTCTTATACTATTGCTCATACCAAAATAAGCATCACAAACTTTAAGTGCTTCATCATTCTGCTTTTCAAAGAGCAGATGTCTCGCCTTTTTGCAGTACATAAGAATAAGCAAAGGATGTTCGTTCTTTATACACCATTCAATGCCTTTTTCAAGGTATTCGTCTGCTTCCTTCTGTTTGAAACCCGTTGCAAGAGTATCATACATTTCGGCGTAGATCATAGGATTCTTATCCTTGATCTGCTCATATTTTTTCAGCAAAAGTCGATAGTTTCTCTCGAATTTACCAATTCTTTCAGCGTCGTCATTGAAAACATAGCCGTAATGGTCGGCAATATCGGATATGTATTTGATTGGCGTTTTGAAAGTGCTGAGATGTTCATGAATGACACCATTGAATCGCGTTTCCGGGAATATTTTAGTCATTCTACGCGCTTCAAACTCGCTGTAGCCGCCGTCACTGCCTAAATTTCGAACAGTATAAGTTGCTGAATTATATTTCTTATACTCCCCTGAATTGAAAAAGCTGATAATCCCATTGCATGACTGAAATATCTCGTCTGCGTCGAGAAACATAAACCACTCACCGTGCGCATTTTCGATCCCGGTATTCCTTGCCACTGAAAAATCATTTATCCAATCGAAATGAAGCACTTTATCGGTATATTTTTTTGCAATCTCAACGGTGTGGTCGGATGAACCGGTATCTGTTATTATCAGTTCACTGTCCACAATGTCAAGAAGCGGTTTTATGGAAGATAAGCACCTGTCAAGATACTTTTCCTCATTTTTGACTATCATTCCGATCGTAAGTTTCATAAGATTTCCTCGCGGTATTATCCAATCATATTCCGAAGAATAGGAATCTCGGTATCATCAGGATTTATTTTTTCATACTCATCAAGATATTTTTTTGCGGAGTTTATATTACCGTTGATAATCATATTCCTGACATTAGTTTTCAGCATTTCGGAAAGTTTCCGCATTTCTGGTGACAAGGATTTTTGTGAAGCCTCTTTTTCAAATTCTAACGAGACGTTCTCCTGATATTTTGCTGCTACAGGTGTTATATTCGGATATATCTCGATAGCTTCTTTAATTTTAGCGAAGCATTCCTTATATTTTTTTTCTTTTCTTGCTGACTTGGCAACATAAAATAATCTGGCAGAACTTATTTCGGGAGATAATTGATCAATCTCTAAAGACGAAGCATATTTATTTCCCAAAGATGAATATACTTCTACGAGATCGTCTACACCTCTGTTAACTTCGACCGCACATTTCATACAGTATTCATAAAGTTTGACAACAGCAGGAAAAGCATCATTGCTTCTGACATATTCTGCACCATAGTCAGCCGCAACATCATAGAAGCCATACAGATAATCGCAGCATCGTTTGATACATACAACAGGGTCAAAATCTGCTATATCAAACAGGCTTGATATATCCATTCCGCATTTCATCATAATGAAAAGAATATCATAGTTTCTTTCTGTACCGTATTTATGTGCAAATTCAGATATTTTATTTTCGCTGATCTCTTTATCAATATAAAAACTCTTGTAGATATCTGTTTTTTCTTTTAATTCCGTATCGGTATCCTGGATATCTTCAAGAGCTCTGATAACAGCATTTTTATTTGCTTCTGCAAAAAGCACATTACAAAGAGAGTTCCTGAATACAATTTTTCCGTACTCACTCAGGTTATTATAGAATTGCTGCGCATTTTCATATCCGCTTTTTGATAGCAGAGCGATCTCATTCTCGACAATATAAGCAACTGTTTTGTTATTATGCGAATACGGTGCCAGATCAGCAGTACAGAGGAATTCATTAACTTCATTGAATTTTCCCTCTGTTACACCGCATATTATGAATTTCATTACTACATTCAGATAATTGGCATCACTGGCAAGAACAGGAGATGCGATAAACCGGTCTTTATCAAGCACATTATTATCTTTCATTTTATTGAAAGCGCTGAAAAAGGTCTGATATACGTCGAACGCTTCAGCCTGTTTTTCAAGATTAGATAACGAAAGCGCTTTTGCCGCGTACATTTCCGCATCGGCAGTCGGATGATTTTCAGAACCATTATTCAATGCAAAGTATTCATCGCTGAGTGCTAAAAGTGAATTGTAATCAGCGCGCTTGAAAAAAACACCGACCTTATCCATATACATAGGGATCAATGCATCTCTGCCGGTCTCTGCTGCCTCCTTTATGCCCATATCCAGGTATTTCTCGGCTTTCTCCGGCTCAATATTCCTCAAAGACTCAAATAAATAATAATAAATAAATGAGTGTTTCCTGTCAGTTTTTGGGACTTCATCCAGTTCCTTCAGCAGTAATTTTTCATTTCGCTGCATTTTTTCCGTTTCGGGATTTTCCTCATCATATAGATACCCATAATGATCCACAATATCGGAAATCATTTTAACCGGGGTATTCAGCGGCGATAAATTTTCGTGTATACGACCGATAAATTGTGTTTCGGAGTAACATTCAGTCATTCTGATGACATTCTGGTCAATAAATGTTCCTTTGTCGAGATTTGTTATATTTCGATAAATAAAGGATGCACAATGATATTTTTTGTACTCCCCGGAATTGAAAAAACGGATGATATCATCACACGACTCAAATACATCATCGCCATCAACAAACATATACCATTCGCCTTTTGCAGTCGCAATGGTAGTATTTCTTGCGGCAGAAAAATCGTTTATCCACGCGAAATGCTGTATTTTATCCGTAAATTGTGCAGCGATTTCCAATGTTCGGTCCGTCGAACCGGTATCAGTAATGATCAATTCACTTTCAATATTATCCAATATCGGCTTGATAGAATTCAGACATTGTTCCAGATATTTTTCCTCATTCTTAACTATCATTCCTATAGTCAGCTTCATATACTAACCTCATCAATCATTTTCTGGAGATCGTTGATTTCCGGATCGTCCGGAGCAATTGCCCGATAATCAGCAAGCGTTTTCTGTGCAGCATTTATATTTCCCGAAACAATATATCCTCGTATGTTATTCTTTATTGTCGATGCAAGTTTTTGCATTTCGCTCATTTCCGATTTTCTTGATTCAATGTATTCATTATATTCCTGAATTATCTCGTTGCTGTAATCCGATACATATTTTGCAACAGGTTTGTAAAGAGTTATGATATTTTTTAAAGCAGAAATGCATTCTTTATATGCCTTTTTTTCTTTGAGGTCAATAACATCTCCCATTATTACGGCAGCTTTTAAAATATCGTCATTTGCCTCAATATTACTGTCTCTTAATCTTTTTCCTATCATACCAAACTTTTCCAGCAGACGATTTGCATTGATCGTAATAAATATACCAGGTTTGGGACTTTTGAAATCATCTGTACACTGCATACAATATTCATAGAATTTCGCAGCCAAAGGAAGGTCGGAATAATTCTGAATACAAAAAACATCATAATTTTCGGCTGCTTTATGAAAACCGTAATAATGTCTGTACCCATCCCACACTATCTTTTTTATCGCTTCAATATCTATTGAGGAAAGCACAAAAATATCATAGCCATTGTTCATTGCTATCATGATAATATCGGCTATTTTTTCCACATCAAGATCATCTGAATACTTTTTCAGCAAATCAGATGTAATATTGTTTTCAAAAGATAAACAGTATATTTCTCTGCGCTTTTTTGTTGAAGGTACAAGATCACTAATATTCCTGATTGCTTCCAGTGTTTCAGATTTATTATCACTATACCAAAAAGACTGAAACAATCTTAAGGCAAATAGTTGATTGTATTTTTCACCTAAACTATTCAGAAAGACACCAGAGTCTTTATATTTTAAATTTTCAAAAACTGTTATTTCATTTTCAATCAGATTATTAATCGGAGATTTTTCATAAATATGACGAGCAATCGGAAGATCTCTTATATATTCTAACGCTTCATTATAACGCTCAGTTTTAATCAGGCATTTCAGGAATGAAACTATATGCGAAGTATAATTCAATTCCGAAGCGCCTTCAATTATGATCAAATCGGATTCATAGGTGTTAAGCTGACCTTTCTCATAAAGATCAGATAATTCAAAATAAGTCTTGAATGGCTCAATAGCTTCTTCATATTTCTTTAACTTAATAAGGCAGTTGGTTTCGGCTGCGAGTATTTCCAGATCAGATGTAAGTGGTCCGGGGCGTAATTTTTTATTCAGCGAAAAATACTTTTTGCAAGCTTCCAGAGCTTTATCATAACAAAAATTAATCGTATATAACTGCACTTTGTGTATCAGCAGAGGAATAATCGATATGTCATTCAGTTTTGTTGCAACTTTAATTCCCTCATCGAGATAATACATTGCATCGCTTTCTAAGGTTGTTTCCTCGTTTTCAGCTAACTGTACATAAATATACGGTCTTGTATTCTTCTCTTTTTCAAGCCGTTTCAACAATAATGTTTTATTACGTTCATGCTTTGCAACCTTGCTGGATTCGTTTTCATAAAGATAGCCGTAATGGACCGCAACATCTTTAAGATCTTTTTTAGGACTTCCGTATGTTGTAAGGGTTTCATGAATTATACCGCTATAACATGTATTTTTTAATATCCTGGTAAGTCTCGGCTGCTTATTTATGCCGTAATACCCATCATTATCTACGATATTCTTGCCGATATAAGATGCTGAATTATATTTTTTATACTCTCCTGAATTAAAAAAAGCGATAATATTGTCACATGACTCAAAAATATCATCTGCGTCCAGCATCATAAACCATTCACCTTTAGCCTTCTTAAGACCAAAATTTCTCGCTGCCGCAAAATCATTTATCCAGTCAAAATGAAGAACTTTATCTGTGTATTTTTTTGCAATTTCGACAGTTCTGTCGCTCGAACCGGTGTCAGTAATGAGCAGTTCGCTGTCAACATTGTCAAGTATAGGTCTGATTGCAGAGAGACATTTATCAAGCCATTTTTCTTCATTCTTTACAATCATTCCAATAGTAAGCTTCATATTACCACCTCCAATGCACATAAATATACAATAATATTATACCACAAAGCCATATATTTGTAAAGTGTTTTTGTGAAAAACAACAAAAAACATCCCCTCGGTTTTACCCGAGGGGATGCCAATTGTGGTTTAGTTAGTTGCGTAATGCAATGACTCTAACCGATTTTCTCAAGCTACGTTCCTAATTCTGTAATAATTAGCCGAGGAGCTGGAGAACGCCCTGAGGCTGCTGATTAGCCTGTG
>CAMVGH010000025.1 GCA_947166945.1 uncultured Clostridia bacterium | reverse complement strand
TCGTTATTCTGAAATGCGCCTTATTTGTGTCAGGTATGGGTGTCCCGCCCATGTCAGTCTTGCTGATCGTGATGTTACTCGGAGCGTCCATGACAAGGACTCTGCCGTCTTTGAGCTGACCGCTGCCGCTTACGCTTGTAACTGTGCCTTCACTGTTTACAGTGAATGTCACATCTGTGGTTATCTTACCGTAGCCGTCCGGTGCTGTGGTCTCTCTTACAGTGTATGTGCCTTCGGCAAGAGGTCCCACTTCCCATGCATTCGTTGCAGATGATGTGTAGTCGCTGCCGATCTGTTCGCCGTTGCCGTTGAACAACTGTAAAACTGCACCTTCAAGTTCAACATCGCCGGTCATGTCGGTCTTGGTAATTGTTACCTTGCCCTTTGCCGCGTCCTTTACGATAAGATTACCGTTTGCGTCTGTCTCTGCTTCACCGGTTGTGATAACGCTGTCGATAGACTTAACGATTCCGTTTTCGATCGTGAAGCTGAATGTCGTTACCGTAAGATATCCGTCCGGAGCCGTTACTTCTTCAAGTGTGTAGCTGCCGTCTTTCAGTCCGATGAAATCTGCCGTGTTGCCGTCGAACTCGTAAGATGTTACCGCACCGATAACATCGTTTCCGGATTTCACTCCTTCAAGCGTCTTTCCGGTCTCATTGATCGTTATTCTGAAATGCGCCTTATTTGTGTCAGGTATGGGTGTCCCGCCCATGTCCGTCTTGCTGATCGTGATGCTGCTCAGACTATCATTAATCAGCAGTCCGCCGTCTGCTGTTCTCGATACGGAACCAATAGTACCGGAATTGCTTACAGAGCTGACCTTTCCGTCTGCCACTACAAAGCCGAAACTGCCGACCGACGCAAAACCGTCAGGAGCCTCTGTCTCTTCAAGTGTATAGCTTCCGTCCTTCAATCCGGCAAATGTTGCCCTGTTGCCGGTGAAATCAACCGTGGTAACTGCACCGAGAGCGCTTCCGTTCAAAGTAACACCTTCAAGTGTAACTCCGGTTTCGTTCAAAGTCAGCCTGAACGCTGCCTTGTTGTCGGCGGGGACCTCGTTGGATTCGCTGTCTGCCTTGATGATCGTCATTTCCGGAACGATAACAGTGTTCACGGTCGCGCTGTTAGTGATCTTTACGAGCGCGTTCTTGTCCGCTGTGAATGTGTTATCCGAAGCGGTTGTCGCCGCCGCACTCTCAACGCTGTCAATTGTTACACTGTATGTTGTTGTGATAACATGACCGCTGTAAGCAAGAACACTCTCCTGCACATAGTATGTGCCGCTGTTTTTAAGGACACTGAAGCTTCCGTTCCAGTCGGGCGCAGAGAGCGTCACGAAATCAACAGCCTGATCCGGAGATCCGGTTTTATAAAGTGTAGCCTTTACGCTTGTTATCGGGGTGGTGGCATTCGACCATGCTCCCTGCCATAACTTGCTGACATCTACTGTCACATCTCCGAGCTTATTGGTTACGGTGACTGTATCGGGTATTCCTGTGTTTTTCGCCGTCACGACAGCAGAGCTGTCGGAGACAGATCCCGCCGGAGAATATGTTACGGCAAAATCTCCGGGAACTGTTTCCCTGATATAGTAACCGGCACCTTTTTCAAGCCCGATAAAGATATGCTTCCACTGATTATCCTTACTGAGGGTTATATCGTCGCTCGCTTCTGTTCCGTCCGCTTTGAAAAGCTTGACTGTAACGGACGCGGGTATCAGATCGGCAGGAAGAACATTTCCGTGCGTATCTTCCCACTTCTTTACCACAGCTATCTGTCCGTTGTACTCTGTTTCCTGAACAGCGTTATTGATGATTTCCACCGAGCAGTCCGGAACTGCGGAGATATTGTCCGATCTGCTGTCTGTGGGCGTTCCGGTAGAGCCGCCTGCTGTCACAGCGTACTGTGTCGTTACAGTATAACCGCTATAGGTCACAGCGGTTTCCACAACATAATATTCTCCGCTGTTCTTTGTGACGGCGAATGATCCGCTCCAGCCGCCTGCCTTTGTAAGGCTGACAGTGTCTATCGGATCTTCGGTACCGACTTTGTAAAGCTTTGCCGCTACTGCCGCTACCGGTGCTGTCTCGTTGTCCCATGCCCCCATCCATGTCTTGTGCACATTTATCATCACATCGCCGGCTGTATTTGTAACGGTGATATCCGCACCTGTTTTTACGGTATTTGTTGCCGTGACAAGAGCCGATCTGTCTGTGCTGACAGTATCGGGCGTATATGCTACTTCAAAGTCGCCGGTACCCGTTTCCTTTGCATAATACTGTGCTCCTTTTGCAAGTCCGGTGAATATGTACTGCCAGTTATGCGCCGCATCAAGAGTCACCGGCAAACCTACCGCAGAATCATCGGCGGCATAGAGCTGCACCGTCACGGAAGCCGGGAGCATATCGGCGGGAAGATTATTGCCGTGACTGTCCTGCCACTTCTTGACAACAACTATTGACGCATTATACTCAACGATCTCTGTGGATTTGTTTTTTATTTCAATTGTGCTGTCGGAGGCAGCGGAGAATGTCTCTGACTTGTCGGAAGTAATGCTTCCGGACACTCCGGCTGCTGTGACATTATACTGTGTTGTAACGGAATATCCGCTCTCTGTTACGACATCCTCCTTCACAAAATAGTTTCCGCTGTTCTTCAGCACCGTGAAGCTGCCGTTCCAGCCGTCATCTTTAGTGACAGTGATCGAGTCGATCTCCGTATCCGGAGAACCTTCCTTATAAAGGTGTACGGTAATGCTCGTGACCGGTGTGGTCGTATTATCCCACTCGCCTTCCCATATCTTGGTCACATTGACAGTTACATTGCCGCAGGTATTTGTGACAGTGATATCCGCAGCGGCAGAAGAGGACTTTGACGCAGTAACGATACCTGATCTGTCATCTGCCATACCGACAGGAGAATATGTCACATCAAAGCCGTCTGTGCCGGTCTCCTTTACGTAATACCCCTCACCGCTGATGACATTGGTGAACGTGTATTTCCAGTTGTTTGCCGCGCTGAGAGTTATTTCATCGCTTGCCTCCGTATCGTCCGCTTTATAGAGCTTTACTGTAACGGAAGCAGGGATCATATCTGACGGGAGATCGTTACCGAGGCTGTCCTGCCACTTTTTCTCAACTATCAGCCTGCCGCTTATATCGGTCACGGTATTTGTGATCGTAACATCGGAATCGGATTCGGAGGAAATATCGGCGGACTCTTCATTGGTCGAAGCTCCGGAGTTTACCGAGTAGGAAGTTTCAAAGGAGAATCCGTCATAAGTGAAAGCTGTCTCCCTGATAAAGTAAGCGCCGCTGTTCTCCTGCACTTCAAAGCTGTCCGACCAGCCGTTGCCGCTGTTCAGAGTAACGGAGCCAGCCGGAGTATCGGGGGCGTCTTTTCTATAAAGGGATACCTCGATCGAAGAGATGAGCGCGGAGCTGTTATCCCAGTCGCCTGCCCAGGTCTTTGTCACGGTTATAACGACATTGCCGATAGTCTCATCCACTACCGTTATCTGAGTCCCGGCATCGTTCAGAACCACACTGCCGTGCTGCACAGCAAGATCATCAACCGTTTTGACAATACCGTTTTCAACTGTGAACTCTATGGTCCCAATGGAATAGTAACCTTCGGGGGCGGTAATTTCTTCAAGAGTGTAAGTACCGTCTTTAAGACCCGTCAGGGTGATGCTGTTGCCGGAAACAGTAGTCTCTGTAACATCGCCGGGAACACTTCCGCCTGCCTTTACGCCGCTGAGTGTCTTCCCCGGCTCGGTAACGGTAAGTTTGTATGTAACTGTGCCGGAGGTGATATCCTTACCTTCACTGTCCGTTTTCTTTACGGATATCTCTGAAAGCGCGTCCTTAACGACAACAACGCCGTCCGTGAAATCACCGCCGCTTACGCTTGTCACTTTTCCGTATTCATCTACTTCAAATGTGACATCGGAAGAAAGGGTATAACCGTCGGGAGCCTCCAACTCCTTTATCGTATAGTTTCCCTTTTCGAGAGGTCCTACCGCCCACTCGCCGGAAGCTGTGGTCACATAGTCATAGTCTATCTGATTCTCCGATACATCAAAGAGCTGCATAAGAGCGCCCGCAAGCTTATTCCCCGACATATCGGTCTTGGTTATACGTACCTTATCAACTTTTTCGTCATAGACATTCAGAGCAGCCGAGGAGGGATTGAATGTCATCTGTCCGCCGGAATATACAGCGGGAGTTACCGATGAAGCGGTAATATCTCCGTCATAGACCGTGAACGCGAAAGAAGCGTCTGTTACCTTATACTTTTCGCCGGAAGCGGAGTCGGTGAATGTTGTGCCTTTTTCGATGAGTACATAGCTGCCGTCCGCAAATCCTACGGTATGAGCTTCACCTGCGGTCGTCCAGCTGTCAGCAGGGGTCGCGCCGCTCTTGGGTCTGCCGTCTGTTCCGATATCCTCTGCCTTATAGACCTCGATGACTGCACCGCAGAGGGAGTTTGCACCCGTCTTGTCGAATTTTTCCACCGTGATCTTTGCGGTCTTTACGGTGGATTCCGCGTTGCATACAACGAACTCGGCCATTTTGTTGTATGTACCGGCGTTGTATCTGATATATCCGTTTGCCTTGTCGTCCTCTGTCACAGTACCGTTATTCTGTCCTGTAACGGAAGCAAGTCCGTCAGCGGTAACGGTGAAATATACCGCCGCCGATGTAGGTTCATAGTTCTTGTCGGTGCCGGAATCATAGAATACGCTGCCGGTCTCCACGAGAACATAGTCGCCGGGAACAGGTGAGCATACATGGGCGGTACCGTCGGATATCCAGCTGTCTGTCGCTGTTCTGCCGGGAATAGGTTGACCGGAAGTATCGACATCTGCTGCCTTGTAAATCGCGAGAGAAGCCCCGCTGAGTTCATCAAGCCCCGTAATGTCGGTCTTTCTTACGGAGAACCTTGTGGTACCTGTATTTTTCAGCTCCGTAGCCACAACAAGGGAATCCTTGCCGGCGGGTATCTTCACACCGTTGAGCGGAGTGCTCCACGAAGCGGTATAACCGTTTAATGATGCCTCGTCGATCGTGTAGGAATACTTTGTGGTAACTCCGTCAACTTCGACCAGCGCGGGCAGCTTCAGCGCAAACAGCCATGTTCCGTCTGCAAGCTCTACCGCGTTGTCGTTCAGAGTGATGACCTGATCGTATTCAATGGGAGCTTCCGAGGTATTGGTAAGATTGTTCCTTATAACATGGATGGTGATACTGTCGGGTCTGTTCTTGCCGAAGTCATTGTCCCATGACTTTTTGATATCAAAGATGATGTAGTCCTGCATAGTACCGGCGCTTACGCCTGCCTGTACATGGTAGTCACTGGTACTGATCGAAACACTTTCGGAAGTACTGTTCCCGTCACCGCCCCTGATAACGGCAGTATTGGTATATCTTGCTTCCGCCTCGATATCGCCGAAATAATCCGATGTTTTCTGATAATCAAGGGTATATTTTATCTTATAGCACACCCCGTCACTGAGGGTGAATGTCATCTTCTTGCCGACGCCGGTCTTCCATATAGCACTGTCTTCCAGTATGTCTCCGTTGTACACAAAGAAGCTGTGGATCGTACCGTCCACTTTGGTATATGCGGGATTGAGCTGAACAGTATAGACCATGGGTTCGTATGCCGGGTCGTCCTCAAGACCGCCCCAGCTGTTGATACGCTGTCTGGTTATAGTTACGGACTCAGGGTTTTCGAGGTTGCCGCCGAGCCAGTCATCTACTATAACAGTATCGCCGCCGGAAAGATCATCACCATACTTGTTCACTATGACAGTAAAGGTCGCCTTACCGAACTTGGAGCTGTCGGCACCCTTGCTGACGCTGTCGAGGCTCTTTGAAAGAATATCGGACGACGAGATAAGTTCCTGCGAACTCTGTATATCCTTCACCTGTATAACGCCGTCCGAATATACATCGGCATTATTGGAAACCTTTACGTTTTCGCCGTAATAGATCTTTCTTGATGTCTTTTCGTCTGCCGCTGTGGCATAGATGATATTCAGCGTATGACTGCCGGAATTTACTGCTGCCGCAAGCTCGTCGTTCACAGTGATAGTAAACTCCGTCTGATTGCCGGAAGGTACGGCGGTAATAAGATCGTTGAACAGGTTTGCCGCGCTCACACCGGGGATATAAGTGTAAGAGCCGTTGTCTATGCTCTGCCCGTTTGCGGCAAGACGCACAGACCCGCTGTAATACTCATTTCCGGTAGATACACGGTCCTTGACGGTAATGACCTGTCCCGCCGTAAGATCTGTCTCGGACTTTACCTTGATCTCCCAGAACGCGAGGATAGGATAATTTCCGCCGTTGCCGTAATCGGAATAGATACCGGGGTTGCTGCTGTAATAATTGAAGTCATTTCCGACTTTCTTTGCGCTTATGGTAGGTTTGAACTCCGCCTCGGCAAAGGAAGAAGGGTCAATAGGCGTAGAATCCTTGAAATATTTCGTATTTACCTGGTTGACGTATCTGAGGGAGGCGTTCTTGTCCGCCGCATAGTGTCCGGTAAGATCACCCGCCATCTTCGTATTATACACGATAGTAAGGGTCTTGCCGTGATATGCGCTGATAAAACTCTCTCCGAGCGTAAAGCTGAATCCCATGTCTGCCTCGGCGTCAAATCCGTCGGTGCTCCAGCTGTACCAGCCTCCGTAGTTGTGATAGTACTTTATATCGGACATAAACGCTGCCATATCGGCGGCAGATATATCCGTCCCGTCAACGGAGAATGAGAAATCACCGCCGTCAACGGCGCTTTTCAGCAGAGCGGCTATAGCAACGTTCTGTCCTATATCACCGTCCCAGTATGTATTGACTGCGGTATCTTCAACCGTAAGGCTGTTTGCGACAGCTGTTTCGGGAATATCTACCGTAACTTTCCATGTAATGGAAAGTGCGTCGGGGTCGGCGGATTCCACTGCCTTTGTGGTATTGCCGATAATACCTGTGTTGCTGACCTGAACACTGGCTGTATTTTCAGGTTCAAATCCCTTATAATCCGCCTTGACCTTGTTGGTGAAAGTTTTCTTTGCATAGCTTTCAAAGTAGCTCTCGTCAACAGGGGTGGTATAGCTGAGAGTATAGTAGTCGCCGACCTTTGTGAAGGACGAACCGGGTATCTTTATACTGCCGCCCTCGGTGGTATAGGCTACACCGGCAGCATCGAGCGCCGAAGTCACGGTGGCAAGATCGAGCTCTCCGGAGGGAGTATCGGTCACTATAAGTCCGGAATCTCCGAACATCTTTCCGAGAGTACCCGGGAAGAAGGAGATCGTCCACATGATCTCCTTGTCCGTTATATTGAGCGCACCGGTCTTATCGACAGACGGAGCATAAACTGTCGTCTGCGCGGTCCTTTCATCTATAGGCTTGGATGTTTCAACGCCGTTGTCGTATGTTCCGCTGAGCCGGTTGGATATCGCAGAACTGTCACCGCCGCTGTTTGCCTGTATAGCGCTCACCGCCTGATCCGGATCTATCTCAAGGGCATACACTATACGGCTCTCGCCGGTAAGAGACGGCAGGTTCACGGAGAAGCTGTTTGTTCCGAAGGATGCCGAAACAGGCGTTCCGGTTGCCGGGACGCTGTCCGTTATCCAGTCGTTGGAATAATACATACCGGCAACGCCTTTATATAAGCTGCCGTAAGTGTCTGTGACAGCAACATTCGAGACTGTACCGTTATAGGCTGTCAGCTTTGCGTAGAAATTCTGATAATATTTTCCGTCCTTCTCATAGATGCCGCCCATGACACCTTTCTCAGAGGCGAGAGACGGTGTTCCGTAGCTGAACTCAACGCCCTTGAAAAGCGGGCTGAGTTCAAACTTGTTGTCAACAAGTTCAGACGATTCCACATCTACCGTAAGTTCAACGTTGCAGTTGCCCTTGAAGTGATCTGTGCGTCCGTCCGGGCGTACCGTTATCGTCATGACGCCGGTATTAGGATCAAGATAGAAATCCGCGTTGCAGCCTGTACCGGCAACGTCGGGAAGATTTATTGACGCAAGATCGGCGTGTTTTGTAAGAAGGTTGTTAAAGACCACCGTGAATGCGGAAGCCGCTGTGCTTGTCTCTGTCACAAAGTCTCCCGCGTCCCATTCGAGCTTGAATTCAAGCTTGTCTCCGTCCGAAAGGGTATCACCGTTCGCAAGGGGCGTACCGTTTCTGACAAGACCGGTAAAGTCAAATGTAAATTTCATCTCGGCACCGGTATGTGTCACACCATGCTCATCTGTGATAGTTACCGAGATTTCGTCTCCGGTATATGCTCCGGTACCGAAGCTCCAGTTTCCGAAAAATGACAGTATCATTACCAGACTGAGTACCAGACACAGTACTCGGGTCTTTACAGGTTTAGTAAAGGTCATTTTCCCACCTCATTCCTTTTTTATTTATTCGATCCGTCCGTGGATCACTGCAAACGGCATTGTTATACCGCTCTGGTGCCTTTCCAAACATAAACTTTCCCCCAAACAATATATTAAAACAAAATAAAGATACTGATACTATTTTAGTCTATCATATATCCGCCAAAAAGTCAATCAGCGGTATGACAAAAGATTTAACATCATTTTTGGCATATTTTAATATCATTCCCATGTAAAAAGTTTCATTCCGGATACAACGATCCCGGCGGAATACTGCACAAATAATTGCAAAAAAGGGTTGACAACCGGGTTAAGATGTGATATACTCATTCTGTTCACAACCGAATAATAGACAACAGGTGTCGGATGACCCCTTTACGGGGTCCGATCCGGTGAAAAGGGAAACAGGTGCAAATCCTGTACGAACTCGTCACCGTAAATGCGGAGTTTACCGATGATATGCCACTGCCCTTGCGGGTGGGAAGGTTTCGGACAAGCGTCGATGCATAAGCCGGGAGACCTGCCTGATGTCTGTACGGAGCGTTTTCGCTCAATGCCGCGAGTAATCGGCAGTACGGTAAAGGTGTATTTCTTATGCCCTGAAATACGCTTATGCTTTGCCATTCTGTCCCTGCTCGGTGAGCAGGGACTTTTTGTTTTTGTCCGGAGGGAGCTATGAAAGACGGGATATACTATATAAATGTGACACTCACCGGAGGAACCGGAAAGGCAGGAATATCCTCCCCGGCTCAGATAACGGTATCTGACGGGAATATGACCGCCAGAGTGGAATGGAGCAGTTCAAAATACGATCTGATGATAGTCGGCGGGGAGGAGTTCCTGCCGGTGAACGAAAGCGGGAATTCGGTATTTGAGATACCCGTATATACGCTTGACGAACCCCTTTCCGTACAGGCGGAGACCGTCGCTATGAGCGAACCTCACCTTATAGATTATGAGATAGGTTTTGACAGTTCAAGCCTTAAAAACGACGGAGCGGATATAACAGTGCCGATAATCGCCGGCAGTACAGCATTTGTCTGCATAACGGCGGTCATCGCTGCCGTAATAATGAAAAATAAAAAGAGAAAGAAGAAAAATGAAACACAGACACTTTAGCGGAATTCTCCTTGCCGCTGTTCTGGCATTTTCCGGCTGCGGCGCCGGAAATATTACGGAAAATGATACCATACCTGTTATAGAGGGATACGGAGAGCCGGAAAAGATACCTGCCGAATACGCGGAGTGCTTCTCGCTTTATGAGTATGCAAACGGCGATACCATGATAACCATGGACGACGGAAGTATGTATCTGATTACAGACGGTTCCCCCTCGGGGATCTCCGACAAGATAACTGTCATACCCCGTGAACCTGATATGATATATATGGCGGCAAGCGCGGTGATGTGCTTCTACGACGCGCTCGGCAGGATAGGCGACATACGCTTCTCCGCTCTTGAAGAGGACGGGTGGTATATAGACAGCGCACGGGAAGCAATGCACAGCGGCGACATCGTCTATGCGGGAAAGTACCGCGAGCCGGATTATGAGCTGCTGCTGTCGGAAGGGTGCCGGCTTTCGGTACAGTCAACAATGTCGGAGCATGTCCCGAAGGTGAAGGAAAAACTCGAAGAACTGGGGATACCGGTATTTGTTGACAGATCAAGCTACGAATCACAGCCGCTGGGACGCTGCGAATGGATAAAGGTGTACGCCGCAATAGCCGGCTGCCCGGAACTCGGTAATGAGCTGTTTGCTGAGCAGAAGGCACATTTCGATGAACTTACCGGTATCACACCGAGCGGAAAAACCGCTGTTTTCTTCTACATAACCGCTTCCGGCAAGATAGTCACCAGAAAATCCGGCGACTACATCATAAAAATGATCGAGCTTGCGGGCGGGAAGAACGTGTTTGATTTTCCGGGCGAGGACAACGCAGCCTCATCTGTCACACTGGAGCCGGAGCAGTTCTGCATACACGCCAAGGACGCTGATGTAATTATCTACAACAGCAATATATCCGGCGAAATACACAGTATAGCCGAGCTTACCGCCAAAAATCCCCTCCTTGCGGATTTCCGCGCAGTGAAGAACGGTAATGTATGGTGTACCGGACGAAGTGTGTATCAGGACATCATGAGTACCGGCGATATACTCACCGATATGCACACGATATTCTCCGAAACGGGCGATAAGACCGCATACTTATATAAAATAGACTGACATGAAAAAACGCTTTTTTTTCTCTTTTGCACTGCTGGTGCTTCTTCTGCTGATATTCACGGTATGGAGCATATCCGCCGGAAGCGCGGATATATCCCCTTCCGAACTGGTCAATATACTGACCGGCGGCGGAAATGATGAAACGGCGTCAATGATACTGCTGAAAATACGGCTCCCGCGGACCCTTGCGGCGGTTATACTCGGCGGAGCGCTGGCGCTGTCCGGATATATGCTTCAGACATACTTTCACAATCCGATAGCAGGTCCATTTGTACTCGGGATATCTTCCGGTGCCCGCCTCACAGTGGCCGCGGCGCTTATACTCGCGGCGCGGGGAGCAGTGGTCCTCAATTCCGCGGTAATGGCGGCAGCCGCGTTTGCAGGTGCGCTCGCGGCTATGTCTGCGGTACTGCTGATGTCATCGAAGATACGCAGTATGTCGCTGCTTGTTGTATGCGGAGTGATGATAGGATATATTTGTACCGCCATAACGGATATCATCGTGAATTTCGCGGACGATTCCGATATTGTGAACCTCCGCGGCTGGTCGGTCGGCACGTTTTCGGGAATGAAGAGTGACGCTCTCGCAGTATGCGCGGTGATAATCTTCGCCGCGTTTGCCGCCGTATTCATGCTGTCAAAACCCATAAGCGCCTATCAGCTCGGCGAGAGCTACGCGGTCGATATGGGCGTCAATATAAAAGCGGTGCGTATTGCTATGATACTGCTGTCAAGTCTGCTGTCCGGGTGTGTGGCAGCATTTGCGGGGCCGGTCTCCTTCGTCGGGATAGCAGTGCCTTTTCTGGTAAAGATGCTGTTCGGTACGGCAAAGCCGATAATCATGATACCCGGCTGCTTTCTGGGCGGCGGAGTGTTCTGTGTGATAAGCGACATGATCGCCCGCACGGTGGTCTCCCCGTCGGAACTCGGTATCAGCACTGTAACATCGGTTCTCGGCGCACCGGTCGTGCTGATGATAATGCTCAGGAAAAACAAAGAACATGTATGAGATAAAGAATTTAAACGCAGGATACGGAAAACGTGTCATAGCGAAGGATATTTCCTTCACGGTGAACGGCGGGGAGATACTCACATTCATCGGACAGAACGGCTCCGGCAAATCCACACTTCTGAAAACGCTGTCGGGACTGATACCGCCGTTATCGGGAGATATCTTTATAGACGGTGTCCCTGTATCACAGATGAAGCGCGGAGACTTCGCAAAAGAGGTATCCGCAATGCTGACTTCCCGTCCCGATACCGATATGATGACCTGCCGGGACGTTGTTGAAACGGGAAGATATCCCTACACCGGGACTTTCGGACTTCTCGGAGAGACGGACAGGAAAGCTGTTTCGGAAGCTATGGAGCTAACCGACAGCACGGAGCTCGCGGAATGTATGTTCTCCGAGATAAGCGACGGACAGAAACAGAGGATAATGCTGGCGAGAGCAGTCTGCCGCGAACCGAAGATACTCCTGCTCGACGAACCGACATCGTTTCTGGATATACACTATAAGCTCACTTTTCTTGAAATGCTGGACAGGCTCCGGAAAGAACGCAGGATAGCGGTAGTCATGTCACTGCATGAAACGGAACTCGCCGAAAAGATCTCCGATACGGTGCTTCTGCTGAAAAACGGATCATGTACCGGCATCGGCAAGCCCACGGAACTGCTCGACAGGAAAACGCTCACGGAACATTTTGATGTTTCCGGTGAGATGTACGAAAAGTATTACGGTTGAAACTGTGCAAACAGTCAGCATATATAAAAAATCAGGAGGTAACAAAATGAAATTGAAAAAGATCGCAGCGCTCACGCTCAGCACAATGATGTGTGCTTTGTCGTTCGCGGGCTGCGGCGGCAGTGAACCTGCCGCAACCACAACAGAGGCTGCAACCACAACAGGGGCTGCGACAACAACAGAGGCTGCAACCCAGACAGAAAAGGAAACTGCCGCTGAAACGACCACCACGACAGCGGAGTCCGAACCCGCAGAGGACGATACCGCAGAGGTAAAGCCCGTTATCCTCACGGTAAGCTTCGGCACAAGCTACAATGACAGCCGCGATGCGACTATCGGGGCTATCGAAACGGCAATACAGGACGCTAACCCCGACAAGGAAGTACGCCGCGCATTCACCAGCCAGATAATCATTGACAAACTCAAAGACCGTGACGGACTGGAGATAGATAATGTTGACGAGGCTTTCGAACGCCTTGAGGCAGACGGCGTGAAGGAACTCATCGTACAGCCTACTCATGTTATGAGCGGATTTGAATACGATGACCTCATGGAAGTTGTAAAGGCACAGGCTGACAAGTTCGACAGCGTGAAGGTAGGATCTCCCCTGCTCACTACAGATGATGATTACGCGAACGTCATCACCGCAATAACAGCAGCGACTTCCGAGTACATCGACGGCGAGACTGCCGTAGTGTTCATGGGACACGGCACCGAGCATTCTTCCAACGCTACATACGCAAAGCTTCAGGAAAAGCTCAACAACGCGGGATTCTCGGATTACTGCATCGGCACAGTCGAAGCAGAACCGTCGATAGAAGATGTTGTGGCATTCGCAAAGAACGGCGGCTACAAGCGTGTTGTTCTCGAACCGCTCATGGTAGTTGCGGGAGATCACGCCAATAACGACATGGCAGGCGACGAGGAAGATTCATGGAAAACTATCCTCACAAACGAAGGATTTGAAGTAGTTCCGCTGCTCCGCGGTCTCGGCGAGATAGCTGCGGTGCGCGATGTGTATGTTGACCATGTTAAGAACGCACAGACACTTGATACAGCAGCCGAAACTTCTGCCGCATCCGCGTCCGCTGTTGCTGACGGAACATACAGCATCAACGTTGAATCCAGTTCTTCGATGTTCAGGATCGTTGACTGCCGGCTGACAGTTGAGGACGGCAAGATGACAGCAGTTATGACACTCAGCGGCACCGGCTACGGCAAACTGTACATGGGTACAGCAGAAGAGGCCGCGAACGCTTCCGAGAGCGACTGCATACCTTTCGTTGAGAATGCCGAGGGCGCTTATACCTATACTGTTCCTGTTCCCGCTCTTGATACGCCCGTAAACTGTGCGGCATGGAGCACAAAAAAGGCGGAATGGTATGACCGCGAACTCGTTTTCAGCTCCGAGGGCATTGCATGAGATGCTGAATGAATATGTCTGCCGCGGCGGTAAGATGCTCCGCTGCGGCTATACTACCGGTTCATGTGCAGCCGCAGCCGCTAAGGCTGCGGCACAATGTGTTTTAACGGGAAAAATGATAACCACCGTCGAACTGCTTACTCCCAAAGGCATCACTCTTGCGCTTGATATACAAGACACCGAGATCACAGGCGAGTACGCGAAGTGCGCGGTCAGAAAGGACAGCGGCGATGATCCGGATATCACAAACGGAATACTCGTTTACGCAAAAGTCTCAAAGACCGGGAGCGGTGTTGCCATAACGGGCGGCGAAGGCATCGGAAAGGTGACAAAACCGGGGCTTGACCAGCCTGTCGGCGAATGGGTGATAAACTCCGTTCCCCGTAAAATGATAGTCTCGGCAGTCACGGAAACTGCGGAAAAATACGGGTATTACGGCGGATTTTCCGTCGAGATCAGCATACCCGGCGGCGAAGAGATCGCAAAACGGACATACAATCCCCGACTCGGGATAGAGGGCGGCATTTCGGTGATAGGTACAAGCGGCATTATCGAGCCTATGAGCAATGCCGCGCTTGTTGATACTATCCGCACCGAAGTGCGGATGAGAAAAGCCGAGGGACATACCTGTCTTTTCTTTACCCTCGGAAATTACAGCGAAAATTTCATCTCGCGGACAATGCCTTTCGACATTGACAAAAGCGTAAAGTGCAGCAACTTTATCGGAGATTCGATAGATATTGCGCTTGAATACGGGTTCCGCGGGATACTGATAATAGGACACATCGGAAAACTCGTCAAGCTCGGCGCCGGGATAATGAACACACACTCCGCACAGGCTGACGGACGAATGGACGTGCTGGTGACCTGCGGGGTGCTTGCGGGAGCGGATACGCAAACGCTGAGAAAACTCCCCGGATGCGCCACGGCAGATGCCGCCCTCGATATACTGGACGAGGCAGGATATACGGAGAAAACACTCGGAATTCTTGCGGAACGTGCGGGATACTACCTGTCGGCAAAGGTCAGAGGTGCAGCAAAGACAGGCGCGATAATGTTTTCCGACAGGCATGACATTCTTGTTAAGACAGCAGACGCGGACGAACTGCTGAAAATGATAGAGGAAGAGTACAATGGTTGATTTTGTCGGAGCGGGCTGCGGTGCGGCAGACCTGATAACGGTGCGCGGAATGAGGCTCATACAGAATGCCGACGTGATAATATACGCAGGCTCACTGGTAAACCCGGAGCTTCTGGGATACGCAAAGGACGGCTGTGAGATATACGACAGCGCGAAAATGTCTCTTGACGATATAATCGAAGTGATCCGGAAAGCCGAAAGCGAAAGCAGGAATACAGTAAGGCTCCAGACCGGTGATCTTTCACTGTTCGGTGCGCTTCGTGAGCAGGCAGACAAGCTGGAAAAGCTCGGTATCGGATACTCGGTATGCCCCGGAGTAAGCTCGATGTTCGGGGCGGCGGCGGCTCTGAAAGCCGAATATACGCTGCCCGGAGTCTCGCAGTCCGTAATAATAACCCGTATGGCGGGACGCACGGAAGTACCGGAAAGAGAAAGCATCGGAAAGCTTGCCGCACACGGCTGTACTATGGTGATATTCCTGAGCGCGGGAATGACCGGGGAACTGTCGGAGCGGCTCACAGACGGTGGCTGCCCGCCCGACACTCCTGCCGCCATAGTGTACAAGGCAACGTGGGAGGACGAAAGGGTAATGCGGTGTACGGTGGGGACGCTCCACGAGACCGCGCTTGCTAACAATATCAGCAAGACCGCGCTTATAATTGTGGGGAATGTCCTTGAAAGCAGTTATGAACTGTCGAGGCTGTACGATAAGACATTTGAAACGGGATTCAGAAAGGCAGAGCCATGAAAACAGCGGTAATATCTTTCACTGAAAGCGGAAGGCTGCTGTCGGAGCGGATAGCTTCGGGAGAAAACGCGTTCCGGTACTGCTTTTACAGGCACACAGACGATAATGCCGCGGCTTTCACAGATCTGTCCGCACTTATATCCGAAATTTTCGGGAAATATGACGCACTGGTTTTTGTATGCTCGGTAGGCATAGCGGTGCGTGCAGTCGCACCGCACATACGGTCGAAACTTACCGACCCGGCAGTGACAGCGATCGACGACGGCGGGAGATATGCAGTATCCGTACTGTCCGGGCATATCGGAGGCGCGAATGATCTTACGGAAAACATCGCGGAAACTGTCGGGGCTATACCTGTGATAACTACCTCGACAGATGTGCACGGTAAATTTTCTCCGGACCTGTTTGCAACGCGGAACCGGCTTGTAATATGCGGAATGAACGAGGCCAAGGCAGTTGCGGCGGCAGTGCTGAACGGAGACGACACAGGGATAAGGTGTGATTATCCTCACTCTGCCTTTCCGCCGGAACTGACGGAACGCGGGGGCGGTGATATCGGTGTATGTATTTCCGGAAATCCCGCAGACAAACCGTTTGCCACAACGCTGAACCTCCTTCCGGCAAATCTCATAGCAGGCATCGGCTGCAAAAAAGGTACACCCTGCGACAGCATCATGACACACATTATAGGAATATTCAGGGATAACGGTATTGATATCCGAAGACTGGCGGCGGTTGCTACTATTGATATAAAAGCGGACGAAGCGGGGATAAAGGATCTTTGCGAACGGTTCTCTCTCCCCCTTATCACTTTTACAGCAGAGGAACTGATGAGCGCGGAAGGAAATTTCGCGCACTCGGATTTCGTTGAACGGACGACCGGTGCCGATAACGTATGCGAACGTGCCGCTGTCTGCGGAGGCGGGAGCATCATCGTGCCGAAAACCGCCCGGAACGGTATCACAGCGGCAGTCGCGGAACTGCCGGTATTTATTGATTTTGAAAGGTAAATTGCTATGCTCTATATAATCGGTACAGGCAGCGGCTCCCCGGAGGGAATGACTGCCGAAGCGGTAAACGCGATAAAAACCAGCTCCCTTATAGTTGGCTACACCGTGTACAACGATCTTCTACGCCCCATGTTTCCGGAAAAGCAATACTACGCCACGGGAATGAGACAGGAAAAGGAACGGGTGCTGTATGCGCTGGAACAGGCGGCATGCGGGCTTATAGTATCACTTGTGTGCAGCGGTGACGCGGGAGTTTACGGAATGGCAGGACTTGCCCTCGAACTCTCCGAAAACTTCCCCGGAACAGAAATAAAAGTGATCGCCGGAGTGACCGCTGCACTCAGTGGTGCAGCAATGCTCGGTTCCCCGCTCACCAACGATTTTGCGGTGATAAGCCTTTCCGATCTTCTGACACCGTGGGAAACGATAGAAAAACGGCTCGAATGTGCGGCAGAAGGAGACTTCGCCATAGCGCTGTACAATCCGATGTCAAAAAATCGCACCGATAATCTCAGCCGTGCCTGCGGGATAATCCTGAAACACCGCTCTGCCGGTACGCCATGCGGGATCGCTGTGAATATCGGACGGACAGGCGAACACTGTGAGATAATGACACTGGGAGAGCTTCAAAACACAACGGTGGATATGTTCACCACCGTATTTATCGGAAATTCGATGACCCGTACCGTAAACGGAAAACTTGTTACACCGAGAGGTTACAGGCTGTGAAAAAGATACTGATTTTCGGCGGCACCACCGAGGGACGGGAACTTGCTGAATGGTGCGCAAAAAACAACACTGCTGCTGATGTGTCGGTAACAACGGATTACGGGGCAAGACTTCTTGGAGCAAACGATCTTCTGAATATATTCACAGGAAGGCTTGACAGCGGAGAAATGGAGTCTCTTATACGGGCAGGCTGCTATTCGGCGGTGGTAGATGCAACCCACCCTTATGCTGCCGAAGCCACAAAGAATATCCGTCGTGCATGCTCCGGCACCGGGACCGCGTACTACCGGCTTCTCCGTGAAAGCAGTGAGCTTTCGGGAACAGTAGTGGCCAGTACCGCCGAAGCAGCAGAACTGCTGAACCGGAGCGACAAAAAGATACTGTCCACACTCGGAAGCAAGGAACTGCCTGAACTCTCGGAGATCACTGACCGTAAACGGCGGGTATGGCTGCGGGTACTCCCGGCGGAGGGGATCGGAGATATATGCGAAAAGTACGGATTTGACCGCTCACATATAATCATTGGAAAAGGTCCGTTTACCGTGAATGAAAACATACAGCACATACAGCAGAGCGGCGCGGAGATACTGCTGACCAAAGAAAGCGGAAAGACCGGAGGCTACCCCGAAAAGATCGGTGCAGCGAAGGAATGCGGTATAGAAACGATAACAATAGCGCGGCCCGCGGAGGACGGCTATTCTTTCAGGCAGATGACCGGAATGATCGGAGAACTTATATGAAAATTTACATTGCCGGTATCGGCATGGACGGCGGAAAAACTCTTACAGCCGAGGCACGCAAAGCAATAGAAACTGCGGACATTCTTATCGGTGCAAAACGTATGACAGAGCCCTTTGAGAAACTCGGAAAAACAGTGTTTGTAAGCTGGAAGGCCGATGAAATAGCAGCCTGCATCAAAAACGGCAGTTTCGGTACGGCTGCGGTGCTGATGTCCGGAGACTGCGGTTTTTTCAGCGGCGCGGAAAAGCTGAAGGAACGGCTTGACGGGTATGACATCGAGATCATCGCTGGTATTTCTTCGCCTGTTTATTTATGTGCGAAACTCGGACTTTCGTGGCAGGATATGAAGTTCGTCAGTCTGCACGGCACAGAAGGAAACATAGCGCGGAACGTACGCCGGCACGGAAAGTGCTTCTTCCTGCTGGGCGGCGATATCACTCCCGCCGGGATATGTGGGCGGCTGTGCGAATACGGAATGGACAGCGTAACCGTCCATATCGGCGCTCGTCTCTCTTACACGGACGAACAGATCATAAGCGGGACTGCGGGGGAACTTGTAAATGTGCAGTGTGATCCGCTGTGCGCAGTTATAACAGAAAATCCTGAGCCAGAAAAGCTCGTCCGCCGCGGAATTCCCGACGGAGAGTTCATACGCGGGAATGTGCCTATGACAAAAGCCGAGATACGGGCGGTATCAATGTCTAAACTCTGCGTTTGTGAGTCAGACACGGTGTGGGACATCGGCTGCGGGACGGGCTCGGTAAGCGTGGAATGCGCACTTGCGGCAAATGACGGGACGGTTTACGCGATAGACGAAAAAGATACCGCAGCCGGACTTACGGCACAGAACGCCGTCAGATTCGGCTGTGACAATATACGGGTAATACACGGACAGGCTCCCGAAGCACTGTCGGATCTTCCCCGCCCAGATAAGGTATTCATAGGCGGCGCGGGCGGAAATATCGGAGGAATACTGGATATGGCACTCGCAGACAATAACAGACCGTCCATTGTGATCACCGCTGTGTCCCTCGAAACTCTGAACGAGGCGGTAATCTCACTGAAAGAACACGGTCTTGCTGTCAATGTCACACAGATATCCGCCGTGCGTACACGGAAGGCAGGTTCACACACCATGCCCGACCCGCTTAATCCTGTGTTCATCATAGAGGGGACTGTGAGATGAGGAGGGTGATAATTGCCGGAACAAACAGCGGCTGCGGAAAAACGACAGTGACCTGTGCGGTGCTTGCCGCTCTTAAAGCACGCGGGGTGCGTGTCTCGGCTTTCAAATGCGGACCGGACTATATTGACCCGATGTTCCACCGGGAGGTGATCGGGATACCGTCATATAACCTCGACAGTTTTTTCTGCAATGATGATACACTTAAATATCTGCTGCACGAACACGGGGCAGAAAGCGATATCTCGGTAACAGAGGGCGTTATGGGGTATTACGACGGCGTGAACGGGCGGGGTTCCGCGTACTCGGTCTCGCAGCTCACCGACACACCTGCCGTTATAGTCATCGACTGTAAAGGAATGAGCGATTCGATAGGCGCTGTTATGAAGGGGTTCCTTGAATACAGAACGCCCTCCGGTATTGCGGGATTTATATTCAACCACCTTCCGGAGCGTCTTGCACCGTTTGCGGAAAAGCTGTGCAGGGAGCTGAACACCGGTTATTTCGGATATCTCCCGAAAACCGGGATAACGATCGGGAGCAGACATCTCGGACTTGTGACGGCGGCAGAGATATCGGATATAAAAGAACGGCTGAATGCTCTCGGAGAGCTTGCGGAAAGATACATTGACATAGACGGGATAACTCGGATACCGGAGCGGGGATACCCGTTTTTCTCCGTACCTGTGATAAATATACCGGAAATGAAGAAAAGCCCGGTCATAGCCGCAGCCAAAGACAGGGCGTTCTGCTTCATATACGACGACAACATCTCACTTCTGGAACGGCTCGGCTGTAAGATACGATATTTCTCGCCGCTTGACGATACTGCGGTCCCGGAAGATGCCGCGGGACTTATACTCTGCGGCGGATATCCGGAACTGTATGCGAAAAAACTGTCGGGCAACCGGAAAATGCTTGAGGATATCCGGAATAAGATATGCTCCGGTATGCCGACAATTGCTGAATGCGGCGGATTCATGTATCTGCATGATACGTTCACCGACATGGAAAACAACGAATACCGCGGTGTCGGCATTATACAGGGAAAAGCCTATCATACAGACAGACTGCGCCGGTTAGGCTATGTGACCCTTACCGCAAAGTATGACAACCTGCTGTGCAAAGCGGGGGAGCGCTTCCCTGCCCATGAATTCCACTATTTCGACAGCACGGACTGCGGAAACGGTATGAGCGCCGTAAAAACCGACGGACGGCAATGGGACTGCGCTCATGTGAACGAACATCTGTACGCGGGGTTCCCGCATCTGTACTTCTATGCCGCACCGCGTACAGCCGAAAACTATGTAAGGGAGTGTATCAGATGGCAAGACCGATAATGATACAAGGAACTATGTCAAATGTCGGGAAAAGTCTGCTGACGGCGGCTCTCTGCCGCATTATGCGGCAGGACGGCTATTCGGCAGCCCCGTTCAAATCACAGAATATGGCACTCAATTCCTATATCACCCGGGACGGGCTTGAGATAGGACGCGCTCAGGCAATGCAGGCGGAAGCAGCGGGGCTGGAACCGTCGGTACTGATGAACCCGATACTGCTGAAGCCCACTACCGATGTGGGCTCACAGGTGATAGTCAACGGGAAGGTGCGCGGAAATATGCGCGCCGCGGAATATTTCCGTCATAAGAAGGAGCTTATTCCCGACATACTCTCGGCTTACAATGCTCTTTCGGAACAGCATGATATAATAGTTATCGAGGGGGCAGGAAGCGCTGCCGAGCTCAACCTGAAAGCCGACGACATTGTAAACATGGGAATGGCAAAGCTCGTTGACGCGCCGGTACTGCTGGTGGGCGACATTGACCGCGGAGGCATTTTCGCACAGCTGCTCGGTACGCTGATGCTTGTAGAACCGGAAGAAAAAGCCCGTATCAAGGGGCTTGTCGTAAACAAATTCCGTGGAGACAAGGCAATATTCCGAAGCGGGGTCGAAATTCTCGAACAGCGTGGCGGTGTGCCGGTAGCGGGCGTTGTCCCGTACATACACTGCGACATAGAAGACGAGGACAGCCTTTCCGACAAGCTCAGCAATCATTCCTCCGGCGGTATCATCGACATAGCGGTAATTCGCCTTCCCCATATATCAAATTACACAGATCTTGACGCTTTCCTGCAATATGACGGCGTTTCGGTAAGATATGTGACAAGATATCCGGAGCTTGGTGAGCCGGACATGATAGTGCTGCCCGGAACGAAGAGCACTATCGCCGATATGCGGTGGCTGCGGGAGAGCGGACTTGAGACAGCAGTAAAAAGAGCCGCCGCAAAAGGTATCCCTGTTTTCGGAATATGCGGCGGATATCAGATACTTGGCAGAAAAATAGCCGACCCCGTTTGCAGCGAGGGCGGCGGTACTGTTGAAGGTCTGGGTCTGCTGGACTGCGATACACAGTTCCGGACGGAAAAACACCGCACCCAGACTGTCGGCAGATTTGCAGAGACAGACGGGATATTCTCCGGACTGTCCGGACTGACTTTCCACGGGTATGAGATACACATGGGAGAGACTGTTTCCCGCGGCGCTCCGCTGCTGGACTGCGGCGGTACATTCAGCGGAAATGTGTACGGCTGCTATATCCACGGGATATTTGATGACGAACGGGTATCGCGGACCATCGTGAAAACGCTTTACGAACGCAGGGGACTGCACTTTGACGGTGCGGGGATCGACCGGCGCGCCTATAAGGAGCAGCAGTTCGATATCCTTGCGGACGAAGTACGAAGAAACATTGATATGGATCTGATATACAGAATAACAGGTCAGGTGCGCTGATACAGCGTATAGAGCATTGCGTTGACAATGGCGGCGGCTACATTGCTGCCGCCTTTTCTGCCTTCCGCGACTATGTACGGGACATCAGACGACATGATCAGTTCCTTTGCGGCGACAACATTCACAAAACCCACCGGTACACCTATGACAAGAGCCGGACGGTGTCCGTGTTCCGTGATATGCTCATAAATGCGTATCAGAGCTGTGGGGGCATTCCCTACGGCAAAAATGATGCTCCTGCCGCTGTACATTTCAAAAGCCTTATCCACAGACATCACAGCGCGTGTGACCCCGCGTTCCTTTGCCGCTGCCGCGACATCTGCATCGGACATGAAGCAGTGCGGCTCACAGCCGAGAGCTTTACAGGCGGGCTTGCTTATCCCCGAAAAAGCCATCTGCGTGTCCGTGACTATGACCGCACCGTTTTTCAGCGCCTGAATACCCGTCTCTGCCGCGTTATCCGAAAAACGCAGATTTTCTTTATAGTCAAAATCGGCAGTGGTATGTACACAGCGCTTCACGATAAGCTTTTCATGCTCCGTGAATGCCGACATATCACCGATCTCGCTTTCTATTATCTCCATGCTTCTCTTCTCGATATCTGCGGGAAGAATGTTCTCGATCTCCATGATATTCCCTCACTGTGTGTCCTGCGGATATACAAGGTGTCTGTACTCCTCCGCCATGAACTCCTCAGGTATATTCTCCCGGAAAAGCCGTATCATCAGCTCATATGTCGTACCCGCTATCGCGTGGTTTGCCGCCATTGCGGGCGTGTACTGATCCAGCGGGTACATGGCTATGTAGTCATAGGCACGGGTGAACTGGTTCACAAGCGGTACTGCATTCGCGTCTGACAGAGTTATCTTTCCTGTCGGGTTATCCTTTGTGACCGTTATCCGACCGAGTATTTCCGCCATTGAAAGCGGATTGTCCATTGTGGAGATAAGATTTCCGAGACAGTAGAACACGAACGCCCTCCGCCCGTCCGCCGCGTCAAGATATTCCATTGACTGTATGGTATGAGGCTGGGTACCGATGACTATATCCGCGCCCCAGTCAGCAAGCTTGCGGGAAAAATCCTTCTGCTGGTCTGTGACAATATTCGACACCTCGATGCCGAAATGGACACTTACTATCACGCAGTCGGATATCTCTGCGGCTCTCTTCACCTGCTGCTCGATCAGATCTTCCTCCGACATATACACTACTCTGCATTCCGAGCCGGCTGGCAGTGATCTTCCGTTGGTATGCTCGGTATATCCGAGGAAAGCGAACCTTATCCCGTTCACATCGAGCGTACGGATATCGTTCATGTCATCTTCGCTGAGATAAGCGCCGTAAACGGGAATGTCCGGATAATTCTCCCGCCAGAAATTCAGAGTGGAGATAAGTCCCGCTTCTCCCTTGTCCAGAACGTGATTGTTGGATACCGAAAACGCGTCGAACCCCAGTTCCGTCATATCACGCGCCATTTCCGAGGGCGTGCAGAACGAGGGGTAGGTATCAGGTTCAAAATCATCAGATATTATGGTCTCCTGATTGAGAATAGCAAGGTCGGCATCGCTTATCAGCGTTCCGAGATGCTCATAGGACGGCGAGAACTCATAGCCTTCACCGCCTGCCGCTATCTTTGCGTTGCGGTATATCGGTGTATGTATCAGATTGTCCCCTGCGCATACTATCGTCGCCGAGACCTGCGCAGGTATCTCCTCCGCCGGTTCGTCTTCATTCCCGGAGCTGTTTTCAAATGCAGGTTCAACGGTCTCGTCGTCAAGCTGCACCGAGCCTTTTATCACTTTGCCGGTGAACGGGAGCGCTGTAGTCTGCGGCAATTCTGTGATCTCTGTTTCCGACGGCATCGGCTGCCATGTACAGCCGCCCATTACGCTCAGCATAAGCCCGAGCAGGAGACCTCCCGCTCTTTTCTTTTGTTCCATTTTTATGATATTGCGGTCAATCCTGTATTTTCAGTACGGTGGAAAAGCCGGTTACGTCCAGCACTTCCCCGACCATTGCGTTGGGGTTGGTTATGAGAAGTCCGCCGCCCTTGGCGTCCATTGTCTTGTGAAGAGTAAGCAGAGCCCTGAGTCCCGAGGAAGAGATATACGCGACATCGGAAAGATCTATCTCAAGATCTGTCACACCCTCGGTCAGCCCTTTGACTTCATCTTCAAATTCCACACAGTTTGATGTGTCTATTCTTCCGACGGGTTTTACGGTAAGCTTTGCTCCGCTGCGTTCCGTATTAATGGTCAGTTTGTTCATTTTTTATCCTCCTTTGACGATCACGCCGCGTTATTCCCCGCAGCTTCATCTTTCAGGTGTTTTGTAAATGTAAGGATATTCTTTCCGTCCCTGAAATCATAAGAAATACTGTCGGTATTCTTCTTGATAAGAAACAGTCCGAGACCGCTTATAGCCCTCTCATCGGCACTCTTATCCTCACTGTCGTCCTTCAGCGGATCATAACGCACCCCGCTGTCCTCGAATATCATCGTCAGTGTCTCTGTCGCGCTGTCAACTTCCGCGCTCATAAGCACTTTTCCCGTTCCCGGGGCATAGGCGTAATTTGCGATATTAGTGAATATCTCTTCCACCGCAAGTTCTGTCTGCATACGGGTTTTCATACCGCAGCCGCATTCTGCGAGCAGTTCCCCGACAAATGCGATTGCAAGATTGAGATTTCCGGTAACGGCTTCCAGCTCAAGACTGCGGGAGTCTGAGGAAATTGCGGCTGCCGCTTTGCCTGCTTCTTTTTCCCTGATCTTTACCCTTTCTTCATAAACGGTATCTTCCTCAGTATTGTTCAGATCAAAACCCTTTCTGGACATTACGAGGTTTATAACGATACCGACGATTATCGGGAAATAGAATGTAAGAAATCTCCAGATGAATGTGGAGACCATTGTGAGCTGTTTGCCGAATATGCCGCCGAAAAATGCCGCATAACTGCCCTCTGCCGCGCCCATTGCTCCGGGAAGCGGTACAAATGCCGATATCATCAGCACGAACGACTGATACGCCACCACCGTGAACCAGTCGGTTCCGCTCAGACCGAACCCGAGATAAATAACGTAGGTTATCGAGAAGTATATCAGCAGCTGCGCAGCGGTGACCAGCAGCATCTTTATTATCATCACCGGCTGGCTCTTGATGTACATGAAATTTTCATAGTACTTTTCAAGCTCGCTGTCTATGAAATCTATCTTCGCGTCAACATTCTTCATTATGTGTAGCCTGCCCAGCAGCTTTATTATACCGTGGGCGAGCCTGAGTGTGGCTTTTTTGAAGAATGCAAGCATGAAAAGCAGTATTATCACCGCCGTATTGACTGCAAAACCTATCAGTATCAGCGGTATCATCGCGCTGTGTTCACCGCCTGCCAGATCACCGAGTTTTATAACGAGGAAGATCACCGAATACACGGTCAGCATGAACTGATAAACAATAAATCTGCTGAGCAGAGCCGTCATAGCCGTACCGAGGGTCATTCCGCGCCTGAAGAAAGTATATGCCTGCATAGGCTGACCGCCGGATGCGCCCGGGGTAATGCAGTTGAAATACTGTCCTATCATTGTGACCAGCATGGTCGTGGAAAATTTCGTCCTGTGATCGAGCTTCTTCGCCGCAAAATGCAGTCCTATACCCTCACCGAGCCAGTATCCGACCATACAAAGCGCGGCTATAACAAGAAACAGCGGATTTATCCGTGACAATGCGCCGAGAATATTGTCTATGCCGTCAAGGAAAAGCATGACTACCATTACCAGAAATGCTGCTGCGCAGATCAGAAGATTTATGACATTTCCTTTTTTCTTCTTCATACTTCCGTATTCTTGTCAAAAGCTCTTCTTTACGGTGATCTCTACCGTATTGTTAAGGATACCGACAGTGACATCATCGGCAATATTTGCGATAATGGACTTTTCAAGCTCATCCCACGCTTCGCTGTCACCGGCCGCTCTGTTCCTGTAATTGGAAAGAGACCATTGCTGCGAGTAGCCCATGGGGCTGTCATACATACCGAGCTGGCAGAAATTCGCCATTCCGGCGTTCATACCGTCGGCGTTTACTCCGGTGCTTCCTGCTGTAAGCGCATAGTTGGCGAAAAATGTTTCCGCAGCAACTCTGATCTTATTAACAATGCCCGTCGCTGCCGCATTCCTTCCTGACTTTGATACACCGATCAGATCATCTCTTTCAAGGCTCGAAAGGTTGTCGCGGGCATAAACTACCGCGTGTATCTCAAATTTACTGCCGCTGCAGTCTATCCAGAATTCTCCGTCTCCATAGCGCAGGAGATTCGGGATCATCTCAAGAAGTTCCTCAGAAAGCAGAACGAGCCTTAGCTGTTCCTTTCTGCCGAGGTTAGCGTATGCCGCCACCTTTGCGGCTGTTTCATCGATTTTTGCAAGATCAACTTCCGTCCCGCTGAATTTGTAAACATCGGATCTCATAAAAAACACTGCCTTTCTTTTTTTGCCGGTAAATATCATACAAAGCACAACAGCTCAATGCTGCTATACCTTACTATTTAATATCACCTTTCTATATTATAACATTTTTTTTCGTAGTTTGCAATTACAAAACCCATATTTATTTTATGTGAAAAGCACTAAAATTTGATGACCGCATCATCATATTTTAGCTATATATCACATCAGCAAGTCAATTATTCGCTGTATATGGTGACATTTGTCCGCATTATTCCTGTAAAAAAGGAATTTTTTAAAATTTTTTTAAAAAAGCACTTGACAAACCCGAATATACGTGATATAATAATCAAGCAGTTTGAAACTGCTGGTGTAGCTCAGTTGGTAGAGCAGCTGATTTGTAATCAGCAGGTCGGGGGTTCGAGTCCGTCCACCAGCTCCAATATGCCGTTTATGACGGCATACATTTATGTCAATGTGCGGATATCCGCATTTGATATATTATGAACTGCTGTAAGGCAGGAATGTTTCCGGCAACGGAAACTGATAAGAGGAAGCGTTCCCGAGTGGCCAAAGGGGGCAGACTGTAAATCTGTTGCGTTTCGCTTCGGTGGTCCGAATCCACCCGCTTCCACCAGCGCAGTGTCTGCGCACCCAAACCGTATGTTACTTCGGTGACATACGGTATTTTTCTGAGTCTGTCGGTCAGCCCCTCTGGCTCCTGCGTCGCCACCTCCCCGATAAGCGGGGAGACCACCTCGCAGTCCGGAGAAACATCAAAGCCGTTCGACATAGACACCTTTACAAGACAAAAAGTATATACAGCCCACAAACGGCATAAGCAAGCCGATTGTGGGCTGTATTACTTTTATTTTTGGAAATTCCGATCATGTGTCTAAGAAACTGATCGATATAACTGTGTACAGAATATACTTGCCCTATCTTAAATTTTATGTTAAAATAACAGGAGTAAAGTAAGTATTTGACCGGTTAACCGGGATTTATGACTTTGCATCGCTTATAAAAGATACAACCGAAGAAACGGAGAACATCTATGACCGAGCTGATTTTTGAATACGACCACCTGCTGATACATTCGGGCTACAGGACTCCAGAAGTCCACAGTCATCTTGCATCTCATCTTATGGTCGCCCTCGAAGGAAGCCTGAAATGTAATATCGGCGAAGATATTGCCGGGGCTTCCGGAGTCTGCATTGCTTCGGATGTACCGCATACCGTTTACGCGGAGACCGGCGATATGCTTTTGTATCTTTTCGATACTACCTGCACTCTTTCCGATCGGCTGTATGAAAAATATCTCCATGAAAACCGCTTCTGTGTGCTCGACAGCACTCTTGTGAATGAACTTCGGGAAATATGGAGAAGTAATAATGCCGCTGAAGCAGATATGAAGCTGCTTGAGCGATGCGGACTGCTGCGTCCCGGAAGTTCCGGAAAGGACGAACGCATCACCGCGGTACTGGATTATTTGCAGAACACGGATACCGTTTCAGATGATATAATGGACAGGCTCTGCAGCACCGCCTGTTTATCACAGAGCCGCTTGTCACACCTTTTCAGGGAACAGGTCGGTATTTCCCTTCACCGGTACCTTGCTCTCGACAAAATGAAGAAGGGCTACATATACTACCGGAAATACGGAAATATAACCGATGCTGCAATGCGGGCGGGGTTCGATTCTCCGTCACATTTTGCCGCCACCTGCAAGCGTATGTTCGGCATTTCCGGTACCGAGATCATGAAAAGTTAGTGGGTATTTGAAAGTACAGACCACATCTGATTGTTATAATAAAGGC
>CAMVGH010000024.1 GCA_947166945.1 uncultured Clostridia bacterium | reverse complement strand
CCCCTCACCGACAGGGAAATACCGGTCATCGCGGACGAATATGTTGAAATGGACTTCGGTACCGGCGTGGTAAAGATCACCCCCGCACATGACCCGAACGACTATGAAGTAGGTCTGCGTCATAACCTTCCTATCATCAACGTAATGAACGATGACGCAACAATAAATAAGGAATACGGCGGAAAATACGCGGGAATGGACAGATATGAAGCCCGCAAGGCTATGGTAGCCGACCTCGAAGCGCAGGGGCTCCTCGTAAAAGTAGAGACTCATGTACACAATGTCGGCACCTGCCAGAGATGCCATACCGTAGTTGAGCCGCGCTGCTCAAAGCAGTGGTTCGTAAAAATGGCGCCCCTTGCCAAACCCGCTATCGACGTTGTAAAGAGCGGCGAACTGAAATATGTTCCCAAGCACTTTGAGAACAGCTATCTGCGCTGGATGGAAAATATCCGCGACTGGTGCATCTCCCGTCAGCTGTGGTGGGGTCACAGGATCCCCGCTTACTACTGCACAAATGAGGACTGCAAGCACGAAGTTATCAGCGAAACTCCCGTGGCTGTATGCCCGAAGTGCGGCAAACCCATGAAGCAGGACGAGGACACCCTCGATACATGGTTCAGCTCCGCTCTGTGGCCGTTCTCCACTCTCGGCTGGCCGCATGAGACAGAAGATCTCAAATATTTCTATCCCACAAACACCCTTGTTACCGGCTATGACATCATCTCGTTCTGGGTATCGAGAATGATATTCTCCGCTCTCGAACACACCGGACAGAAACCTTTCGAGCATGTTCTTATCCACGGTCTTGTGCGTGACGAACTGGGACGCAAGATGAGCAAATCCCTCGGTAACGGTGTTGACCCGCTGGAAATAATCGGAGAATACGGCGCTGATGCCCTGAGATTCGCTCTTGTGACCGGAAACAGCCCCGGAAACGATATGCGCTGGACAAAGGCAAAAGTGACCTCTGCCCGCAATTTTGCAAACAAGCTGTGGAATGCTTCCCGCTATATCCTTATGAATCTGCCCGATGACATGGAAAAGGCGGAGCTTCCCGCAGAGCTTCCTATCGAGGACAAGTGGGTACTCTCCCGCTGCAACAGGCTCGTAAAGGAAGTCACAGACAATATTGAGAGCTTTGAGCTGGGTATCGCTCTCGGAAAGCTCTACGACTTTATATGGGACACCTACTGCGACTGGTATATCGAGCTTACCAAGCCTCGTATCGCGGCGGGCGGCGAGACCGCAAGAGCCGCACAGAACGTTCTTGTTTATGTAATGCACGATATCCTGAAACTCCTCCACCCGTTCATGCCGTTCATTACAGAGGAGATATGGCAGTCCATGCCTGTTGCCGGCGAAGCGGAGAGCATTATGATCTCCGAGTGGCCGAAGTTCGACGAAAAGCTTGATTTCACCGGCGAAGAGACCGATTTCACAAAGGTCATCGACGCTATCAGAGCAGTCCGCGGCAAGCGTACCGAACTCAATGTTCCGCCCTCAAAGAAGGTAACAATGCACATCGAGACAGCCGAGAAGGAACTTTTCACCTCTTGTGCGGTATTCTTTGAGAAGCTCGCGGGCGCGTCAAACACCGAGGTCACCGATAAAGTGAGCGACTCCGCGAATATGGCTGCGGCAGTCACCTCGGCGGCAAGGATCTTTATGCCCCTCGGTGAGCTGGTCGATGCCGAAAAGGAGCTTGCCCGCCTTGAAAAAGAGAAGAAAGCTGTCGAGAAAGACCTCAGCTTCCTGAACGGCAAGCTGAACAATCCGGGCTTCCTCTCCAAAGCCCCCGCCGAGCAGATCGAAAATGAAAAGGCAAAGCTCGCGAAAGCACAGGAGAAAATGACTAAGATCGAGGAGTCCATCAAGGCACTGAAGAGCCTGTGAGAGTGGTCGCTGCGCTCGAGTGCCTCCGGCGGCAAACCCTTTAAAAAGGGTTTGATCCTAAACCGAACCGCTTCGCCTTGCAGCGGGCAGAGGTAGTGCGGCTATTGAATGATACAGAAGCCCCCCGTTCATTTTGAGTGAACGGGGGGCTTGTTAAAATCACGCAGCGGCTAAAAGCTGAATAGTGCCTTGACTATATATTCAAGGCACTTCATAAAATCCAGCGCCTCCACATTCTCGGCTGCTACTATCTTACCGTTGCCTATCACCTCGTCATCGACTGTCATGGTGACATATCCAAGTACCTGCCCCTTTGAGACGGGAGCGGATATGGAAGAAGCACGGCTGTAGTGGAACTTCACCCGTGAGCCGGTTCCCTTTTCAAGTATCATCTCGGGGATCTCCGAAAAACGGGTGTCAACTCCGGATTTCACCCCGCCCTCTACCGGTATCTCTGTAAGCTCCGAAATTTCGGGGCGCGGCGTGACCCGCTCGAAGTTGTCAAATCCGTAGTCCAGCAGACTTCGCGCCGCCGTAAATCTGTCCTCGTCCGTCGCACAGCCGAGGACTACCGCGGTAAGTTCCATGTTCCCCCGCTTCGCAGTCCCGCAGAAACAGCACCCTGCCGCGTCTGTGGTCCCGGTTTTCAGCCCTGTGATACCGTTATACGAAGTGATCAGCTTGTTGGTGTTGAGAAGCTGTGTCTCGCGGGAAGTTCCCGTTCGTACACTGTCAAGTCGTGTCATCAGAAACTCGTCATAGTAGTTGTACTTCCTCAGTTCCGCCGCCATTACCGCAATATCACGGGCGCTGCTGTAATGGTTCTCGTCGTCATAGCCGACACAATTCACAAAATGTGTGTTCGTCATTCCGAGTTCGGAGGCTTTCTTGTTCATCATTGCAACAAATTTTTCCTCTGTCCCGGCTATATGCTCCGCAAGCATCACGCACGCGTCATTCGCAGAGGCTATGACTATCGACTTTATCAGATCTCCGACTGCCATTTCCTCCCCCGTCTCCAGCCATATGACCGAGCCGTCCATGCTGTTCGCGTGCGCGGAACATACCGCGGTGTCGGAAAAGGAAAGTTTCCGGTCTTCAATATTTTCCGCCGCTATCAGAAGCGTCATTATCTTTGTCACCGACGCTATAGGCATTCTCGAATTTTCGTTCAGCCCGCACAGCGCTTTTCCCGTCGAGCTTTCCACAAGTACAGCCGCTTTTGCCGAACTTATGTCCGCCCTTACAGTCTTTTCCGCGGAGGCGCTCCCGCTGAGGAAAAATACCGCAAGAAATGCCGTTAATATCACCGATACTGTTTTCAGAACCTTCATTTCAGTCACCTCGTCCGTAAATTATATGAATAATTTCTGCCATAAATGACCAAAATAATGATCGTGACGGGAGGTGTCGGGGTGAGAGAAGACAGTTTTGCTGCGGAACTTGTCCGCACATTCGTGATATTCCTCGCGGGCGGGTTTATTTACGGCATTATAGAGATCATCTATCGCGGGCATACTCACCCGTCAATGTTCGTTCTCGGCGGTATCTGCCTTGTGTGGATAGGCGGACTGGACAGCTTTTTCCGTCACTCCCCGCCGCTTTTTGTACAGATGCTCCTCGGAGGGCTTTTCATAACACTCGCCGAGTTCGGCTGCGGTCTTGTCATGAATGTGTGGCTCGGACTTCGCGTATGGGATTACAGTGACCTGCCGTACAACATAATGGGACAGGTCTCACCGCGTTTCTGCGCATTGTGGATCGCACTGTCACTTCCCGCTGTGCTGCTTGAAGATCTCCTGCGCTCTGCGTTTGCAAAGCGCGCGGCATAAAAATAAGGCTCCCGGTACGGAAACCTTTCATACCGGGAGCCTTTTGAATTGCCGGAAAATAATACAGCCGGAACCGTTTCCGGTTCCGGCCGATCATTACTTTTTCCTAAAAGGAACTGTAATCTTTAGTTCGATTACTTTCTCTTCTTGGAGATTACCATTGCAGCAGCAGCAAGAGCAGCAGGTACAACTGCGAGAGCAACACCGGTGTGCGGGTTCTCATCAGCAGCAGGAGCTGTTGTTGTGCCGGGGTTAACTACAACTGTGTTGTCAGCTGTGTTGTCAACAACTGTCTGAGCATCATCGGGTTCTTCGATAACTACAGTAGCGTCATCATCGGGCTCTTCTGTGTCATCAGGGATCTCGATCTCGTCAGCCTTGTCGTCAGCCTTGGGTTCTTCCTTAACTTCTTCTTCCTTAACCTCGTCCTCAGGCTCAGCAACTGTCTCAACGTCTGTTTCGTCGTCTGTTGCTTCGTCATCAGCAGCAGCTGTATCAGCAGCAGCAGCTTCGTCATAGGACAGAGTTACCTTATCAACATACAGACCCTTAACGCCGTTTACTGTGGAAGCGCCGTTGTCGAGTGCATAGTAGATATCCTGTACTGTACCGATTGTCTGTCCGCCGAGAGCCTTGAGTATGTCGGAGATATCGAAGATAACTTCGGAAGCATAAGGATCAAGGGTTGCATCAGCCTGCAGAGAACCTGTGGTTGTGTTGTAGTTTACGAACAGAGCGAAATCTTTCGGCTTAGCGCTCTCAAGGAAGTTTCTGAGACCAACCTCAGTGGACGGGATACCACCGTTGTTCCAAGCAAGATCATTTGTTTCCTTGCTTGCAGCTGTGAAGTGGAATGCGATCTTACCGTTTGTCTTCTGGTTGAAGAAGTCTGCTACCTGAGAAGCAAGACCTGCGAAACCATTAGCGCCGGTACCCTTGTTGTAGTTGTAAGTTGTATCGATCTCGTATGTCTGGTTGTAGTCAAACTCATAAGCAACACCTGCGGAAGCGTAGTCGCCTGTGCCGGAGAGAATATCTACTTCGTTTCTTAAGATCTTATCATCGTCAACGATTGTGGTCTTAGGCATCCAAGCGAGCTGATCCTCGGTAGCATATTCCTTCAGTTCATAAGCGATACCGTTGTTGTTGTCCCTCTGGAGAAGTTCGTTGATCTTAGCGCAGAGTGCAAGACCATTGCTTGTGCCGGCACCGTTATCGACTACTGCAGCACCTGTAGCAACGCTCATAACCTGTCCGTTGCCCCAGAACCAAAGGGAAGCTGCGGTACCGTTGCCCCAAGTTCTGAGATCCCACTTTGTAGGAATAACGCCGTTAACGATAGGAGCGAAATTGCCGTTGCCGTCGATAGCAAGAGCTGCACTCCACTTGCCGGAGTTATCAGCGTTTGTCTTCTGGTTTACAACTGCTTTGTAGATATCCTTGTCATATACAGCGATCTTCTGAGTAGCATCACCTGCTGTGATTGTGATCTTGATGCTGTCGATCTGAACGAATCTTTCAGGAATGAAAGAACCGATCGGGCCGCCCTGTGCATAGATGGGGAGTCTCCAAGCGGTTATGTTGCCGTTTGCGTCCTTCTGAGCTTCAAGAGTAGCTGTCTGAGTGAGGTTCTCGGTTGTAGCACCGTTGGAAGCCATACCCTTACCGCTGATGGTAACTGCGATGGACTTGATGCCGCCTGCGATCAGGTTTCTGATCTTAGGGCTGTCGGACTGCAGTGCGTAATCCATGTAGTAGTCGTATGTGGCGAGAATGTTGTCGCCTGCTGTGTCGTCATTGATAGAGTAGTTTACGGGAGCAGCAGCATTGGCCGGTACGGTGTAAGCGAACTGCTTACCGAGGTCATAACCAGCGCCGCCAAGTGCAACGGGCTCATAAACCAGCTTACCAATTGTGTTCTTCATGTCGAATTCTCTTGCTACTTCTGCGCTTGCTACGGAAGCGAGGGAAGTTACAGCAAGTGTTGCAGCGATACCAGCTGCAAAGATCTTGTTCATCTTCATGATTGAAAATCCTCCTAAAAATTTTAGTAATGCTTTTTTGCCATTACCTGTAAACTATTATACAAAATACTCTCTGTTTTTTCAATAGTCATTTTTACCATATTTTGGAAATTTATCGCTTGATATCGGACAAATTCCACAAACAAGTTATATCCGACTATTTATTAACCGCGAGAACTTGTGTTTCGTTCATCGGTTTTGGCTGCTTACATTTAAGTAGTCATTGACTGTTTCAAAAAAGTTTCAATATTTTTAAAATTTTTTTAAATTTTTTTGAAACTCTCCGAAACCGTGTTTTCTGACTTTCTTAACGCTTACATTTATGCAGTCGTCCGTTTTTCCGAAAAAGTTTCAATGTTTTTAAAAAAAATCAAAAAATCTTTTTGCCTTATACTATCTATAATATACATACGCGTCCGTTTCTCATTCGGACAGAAAAACCTCCCGCCATTTTCGCAATGACGGGAGGCTGCTGTTTATTTCTTATTACAGCGCGAAGCTTCAAAAGTTTTTTGAAAGGGGTTTGGGGAAAACTTTTTTTCAAAAAAGTTTTCTCCAAGACTCAAGCGGAGCGACTTTTTCCGAATCAGCCGCACTTTAAAGCTTACTGTTGAACGAACTTCCGGCGGAGGAACCTATTCCGGTATATCCCGCACCGTAGGAAGTGACCTGTCTGCGGCCGGCGTTTACGTTCTCAAGCTCGGTGCGAAGCTCCTTGACCCGTGCATCAACGCGGGCGGAGGCCTGCTTTTCCTTGTCGAGCACCGCGATATAGCCGGAGCGCATCTTTACCGCGGCTTTGTGTATCTCGCGGAGTTCGGGGGAAATACCGAGGGGTATGTGTCCGCCGTTCACCATTTTCAGGACAAGCGCCGACTCCTGCTCCGTGCAGAGCGCCCGCGCCTCGTCTATATCGGCTCTGTATCTGCCGAGCTGATCGTTTATCTCGGCGATATCCGCGAGTATAGATTCAAGGGTATCGTCGATATCCGTGGTGAGAATTGCCGAAGTGGCTGCGGCATACTCTTCGGTAAGCCGCGTCATCTCGGTCATATCTTTTATGATCCTGACCTTTACTTCTTCATTCATAGGCGTTACCCCGTCACGTTCTGGGCATAGCCGCCACCTGTGCGAACGCGTCGCGCAGATCCGCGAACATCGGGATAAGCTCCTGTATCATTTTTACATCTTTCTTTACATTTGCCGTCACGAGCTGTCTGTTGAAGAAATCATACAGCGCGTCGAGGTCTTTCGACATCGGTATTTTCATATCAAGCACCGAACGCAGCGCATTCACTATGTCCTGGGTCTTCTGGAGCGACTTGTTTGCACCTGCATAGTTCTTTTCGCCGATAGCGATAATTGCAAGATTCATCTGTTTTTCAGCCTCGTCATACAGCTTTACCACTATTTCCATGGGTGTCAGTGTCTGGAGAGACTGCTTTTTGTATTCAGAATATGCGTTTAACGCCATTTTTTGGTACCTTCCTTCCGTCTGTTGAGGCAGCGCCGCACGATCAGCCGTGCGGCTTACCGCCTTTTAGTGTATTTATCACATTCCGCTGAAGTAGGAATTGAACGAGGACTGCTGGGAATTGAGCGTTCCGAGCATGGATTCCATTGCGGAATAGCGCTTCCACAGTCTGTCCTGCTCGTTCTCGTATCTCTTCGTGAGCGATGCGATATTGGTCTTTGTGCGCTTGATGAGGTTGTACAGCTCGTTGTCCGTCGAGGAAGTTCCTGTCGAGAGACCCGCCTTTCTTATCAGCGTACCCTTTGTGTCGCCCGTCGAGCCGACCGCGGAATTGAGCGCCTCGGAGAACTTCTTCATGATACCGTTCTCGCTGTCCGTGAAGAGTTTCTGGATATCATCGGTATGGTTCTCGATAGCTTCCGTGAGGGCTTTCTCGTCGATCTCCGCGAACTTGCCGTGCTGGTTGTAGTCGGTCATGGTCTTGAGTCCCAGCGACGAAAGGGAGAACGTATTCCCGTCAAGCCCCTCTACCGCGCCCATAAGTGCGGTACGCAGCTTGCTCATGGCGTTCATGGCTGTACTGTCGTGGTAGAGCAGACCCTTCTTTGCCTTCTCTTCCCACTTTTCTTCCTGCTTTTCGGAGAGATCGAGGTCTTCCTTATCCTGTTCCGCGAGGAAGTAGTAATCCTTTTCCGGCTTTTCGTCGAGATATTTGTAAACATCGTCGATCAGCTGGTTATATTCCTTTATAAATCCCTTGATAACATCGGCGATAGCGCTTGTATCTCTGCCGATAGATACGGTGAATTCCTTGCCGACCTGATCTTCTCCGCCGGAGTAGGTGAATGTCGTGCCGTCCAGTTCGACCGAGTTGCCCGCGCTCTGGATCTCATGACCGTTGACCTCCATTACAAGGTTGGAGCCGTTCTTCACGGTCTTGTTGCTCTCAAATCCCAGTGCCGCAAGAAGGCCGTTCTTGTCGTCACCGATCTCGATAGCACTGTCAATGCCGTACTTGGACGAGGTGAGCGTGAATGCGTTGTCAAGAGACGAATACGCCATTTTAACACCTGCGGAAGATGCGTTGACCTTCTTCATCATATCGTTGACAGTGGTATTTCCGTCAAAGCTGAAATCCTTGCCGCCGATCGAGAAGCTGTACTGACCGTTGCTGTCGGGGGTAAGTCCGAGGTCGGAGATCTTCGTGGTATTGGAGATCTGCGAAACGGAAGACGAGCTGTTTGTACCGCCGATATCCTCCGCGGAATTCGCGCTTCCCTGTGCAATGGTTATCGAAGCGTCCTTATAGTCGCGGACTGTGGTCTTGTCGTCGCCCTCACCCTCTTCATGCTCTGTATAAGCCTTGATGGTGGCAACATTGTTGTCATCGACCTCGACTTCAAACTTAACGCCGCTCGCGGTTTCAAGATTGCCTATGCTGTTTTTGACAGCGGACTTGGTGAAGTGGTTGACAACCTTGCTCTGAGAGAGATCGTATGACGCGCTTTCCTCATTATAGACATTCTCCTTGTAGGCGGTGAACATCTTGCTTTCGGACTCCGTGAACGAATCCTTGCTGAGGTGATAGCTCTCTTTTTCCTGATAATCGGCTTTCCATGTATCGAAGTCTTTTTCAGCTTTATCCTCGTCGCTGAGCGCATCATATATTTCATGAAGCTGCTCATCTGTCTTGGTGGTGCCGTTGAACTTGTCGGTCAGAATTCCGAAAGTCGTCTGAACAGCTTCCTCGGTGGAGTTCTTTGCCCATGTGTAGATATCATCGGCTGTCTCGCCCTCGGCAAGACCCTCCTTATATGCGTCATACGCTTCCTTGATGCCGCTGTCATTCTGGAGCCAGCTTCCCACGAGATCCTTTTCCTGCTTTTCGAGCGCCTTGTTATAGAGAGCGTTGATATCCTCGTCAGAGGCGGATTCCTTCCACGCCTTGAACGCGTCATATCTTGCCGACTCCTTCATATCGTCGGTAACGGACTTGTACAGAGTAACAGCCTCAGACCAGCCTGCACGGATCTCTGCGGCGCGGTTGTCTATCTCCTCCTCGGAAGCGTCCTCGCCCAGTTCCGACTTTGCAAGGGCGGTAGCCTTTGTGAAGCGGATATTGTTGCCTTCGTCATCGGTATCTGTAATGCCTACGGTCTCGCCGGTCTCATCGTTGATTATGCCGTTATCCACAGCACTCTTGAAGAAATCGGAGGCTATAGTCTGGAAAGAAGCATTTACCGACTCATTGCCGACCTGAATGGAAACGGTATTCGTACCGGACTTTGCGTTGCCGATATTGAGGGTGTTGGCGGTCTTCATCTCGCTGAATCCGCTCATTGTGACGCCCTTGCCGCTTCTGGAGATTATCTGTCCCTCGGTAGCGCCGTTATACTTTTCGGCATAAAGCTCCTTGAATTTCGCAAATTCTTCGGAGACCTGTCCGAACACCTCTTCCTTTGTGGCGGAATCACCGTCCGGCACGCTGAAAGATGCGGCATTCGGCTTATTTACCACGCGGTTTGCCCATGAATATACATTGTCACTGCCGCCATACTTCTGGTAGAGCTGTCTTATGGTAGGATTATCCTTTACCCACTCGGAGAATTCGCTCAGCTCGGAAGGCACGGTATATACCATACCCTTGTTGCTTGCGGAGCCCACGGAGTCATTGCTCTCCCCGAAAGCATCTTCAAGAGCCTGATTAAGGTTATTGCGGCTCTCTGTGGTGTTGTTTCCGGCAGTAAAAGTTATGCTTTTCTCCTCACCGCCTACATTAACGGTAAAACCTACGGTCTGCCCCTTAGTGAGCCCTCTGAGGGTATCGTCGCCCACTTTGGCATTGCTGCTGAGCGACTTACCTGTATAGGTGGACTGCTTGGCGGTAGTCTTGACCTTCATCTTGTAGTCACCGGGCTGGGAATTAATGCTTGTCGATACCGAAAGCCCCGCCATTGCCGCCTCATTGCCGTCAACATAAGTCTTGGAAGCATACTTGTTCCACATTGAGGTACCCGACAGGTTGGTGTCCTTGTTGAGGACATCGAAATACTTGTTCTTGAGGGCGGTTATCTTGGAAGTTATGTCCTGATAGGCTTCCTGTGTAGCCTGATATTTGAGGACATTTCTTTCCTGCTTTGTGATCTTCAGCTTACTGTTTGCTGTCAGAGCGTTGATAATGGATTCGGTATCGAGTCCCGAATTCATACCGCTCATTCTGATCATATCATTTGCCATAGAATCAAATCCTTTCTGCGTTTACGGCATACGCGTCAGTGCGTGCCGCCGGGCGTGAGAAACGCGCCCTCAGTCCTGCTCCTTCTTCATAGCGAGCAGAGCGTCCATAGCTTCCTTCGACAATGCCTGGGAGGAATCTACGTTTGTCTCCTGAGCATGTCTGAGTTCATTTCTGATTATCTTTATATCCTTAGGAGCGGATATACCCAGCTTCACCCTGTCTCTTGACACTTCAAGAACGGTGACCTCGATATTATCGGCTATGATGACGCTTTCTTCAGTCTTTCGGGTAACTACGAGCAATCAACTCACCTCCCGTGATGTATAAACGGGCATTCTGAACGGATAGTCGAGCGGCAGTATCACCTGCAATGCTCTGCGTTTCGCCTTATTGATGACGATAGGCGACTTCATATTTACGGTCGTGTGCTTATAATCGGCGGGGACTTTCGCGATAACCAGCGCGGTCGCGGGATCATCCGCACCGAGTTCGAGGATCTTTCTTTCATTGTCCTCAAGGGAGATCGTAAATCCGCCGTCTATCAGTATGGGGTTGAATACGATGAAGCAAAGTCCGGGATCGTCCATTGACTGGAGCCACATCGGGTAAACGTCGCTGCCGAGAGGCGAAAGAAGCGCGAACTTCTTATTGTCCTCGAAGGCGTAGAGGCCGTTGGGAAAATCATAAACATCGTTCTCGTCAACTTCAATTTCTCCGAAATCTCTGGTTTCAATCTTGATCATGGTATTTTTCCTTTCGTATGACAGGATTTTTTGTTATTGATCTTAACGGCGCATCAGCCGCGTGTGTCGATCTGAGGGACATAATCGGGATCTGACTGCGGGGGAACGTAGATCGGACCGCCGGTGTACTCGATCTGGATACTTGGCATCTGGGTGATCTCGAACTCTACCTTGCCGGGAGTGAATTCCAGCGGAACTATGCCGGCATTTTCCCAGTCGATATTGACATCGCCCGCGTCGTAATTGATGTTGAGTACGCCGTTATCAAATGTAACATCGGCGCCTTCCTTCGGCAGGAAATCCATTATAGTCTGGATCGTCTGACCCGCCTTGTTGTTCTGTGCGGCTATCTCGGCGGGAGATACGCCTCTCGCGAGTTGATCGCCCTCATTGACGATCTTAGCCGTACCCTGGTACGCCACGGAGATGCCGTCCCGTGCGTTCTTTCCTATGAAATCGGCATTGTTGTAATGCCCGTAGCCCAGACTTGAACGCGCCGCATAGGTGTCAATGTTGATCTTCGGAGGCTCCGAATGGATCTTCAGCTCACCCTGCGAGGTCTGGATATTCATTTTCAGCGAACTGTCGGGGTTGTTCTGCTTCGGATTGGTAAACTCACCCTTTTTAATATTGATCTCTACCTTTATCGGTACAGACGTTATGTTGAGAAGATTGCTGTCAACCATGGCTAATCAGCTCCTTTCACTTTTATTATCAGCTTATATAATTGAAGATCGTCTGGGACAGTACCGACGAACCCATCTGGAGGGAAGCGTTATATACCGATTCCAGCACTTTCCAGTTGGTGATCTCCGACGGGAGATCCGTGCTCTCTATATCGTTCTGTCTGCTGAGCAGGTTCACTTTTACATCAGCAAGTCTGTCCTCATTGAACTCAATGAACTTGGAATGGGTACCGAGGTCGGATATTGCCACGGACAGATTGCTCTGCGCCGCATATACAAGGTCGGCATATCTTGCCACCATATCCTGGTCGCCTTTTCTCAGCAGCTTTCCCGCATCAAGCACAAGCTGTATGATATTCTTGGGATATCCGTCTATCTCGGTGTATTCCACCTCATTCGGATAGCCCTTTGTATTGTCTATCTGTATATTCTCACCCTCGATATCATATATCAGCGTACCTACATCATTGATATACGGTACTACCGGCTTTCCGAACACGCCGGAACTTGCGAGGGACTCGTTCGCGTTCTTCATAGTCTCTTCCGGGGTCGCTCCGGGAAGTATGGAGACCTTCTGACCGTTCAGATTTATGGCATATACGCCGTTTCCGGAAGCTCCGATGCTTTCAAGGTCGATACGCTTTCCGTCACCGTCTTCTATGCTTCCGACTTCCTTATAGTCGCTGGTATTGGAAACAGCGGCAAAGACTTCCTTTCGTCCGCTGCCGGTGGAGATGCGTCCGTCCTTATCTACGGAAAGCTTGACCTCATCTCCGAAAACACCGTCCAGCGCGCTTGTGAGCGCGGCGTATGTGTCGGTGTTTGTCTCGCCGCCCTTGAAATCGACCACTCTTGTCTCGCCGTTCAGTTCGACCTTTACGGAGTAATAGACATCATTCTCCATGCTGTTGAAATCAAGCCCGCCCTGACTGTTGAACGGGGCATTCTTATAGGTGTACCATTCGGGGGATTCACCCGCGTAGTTTATATTACCGTTCTCATCTACTTCCGGGGTAGTCTGGAAAGCTTCCTTGAGCGCGTCATTGATATTGTCTACTGACTGTTCCTGCGTATCGCCGCTTATGAATTCCACAGTCTCATGTCTGCCGCCGACATATACTTCGAGGGAATATGGCTGTGCAGCCTTTAAGGAGCCGAGATCTATGGAAGCGGTCTTGCTTGTCATTCCGCAGCCTGTTACCTTCGCGCCGTTGAATGTGACCGGCAGTGCCGACTGATCGTCGATGCGGTCTGTGGTGCCGTTTACATTTATGCCGATCCCTATATCGAGGAACGAGCGCTCACTGAACGGGAAACTCTCCGGATCACTGGAAGAATTCAGCGCAACGCCGTTGTATGTAACGTACTTGCCGGAATCCGTAGCGCCCTCGATCTTGAATGCGGGGCTTTCGTTATTTACTCCGCCGAACACCTTTCTGTCAGCTATATCTATATTGAACGACTGCACCATTTCTTCGGCGTAGTTGTCAATATCCATCGCTATGATGTTCAGGTCGTCCTGATTACGGGTGCCGTGCGCACCCTCAACGAGCTTCTCATATACGTTCTGAAGTATAGAGGATACCGTGAGCATCGAGCCTTCCGCGTTTGTATAGATAGAGTCTGCCGTTTTGAGGTTATCCTCATAGCTTTCTATTTCGGAGAGCGTCTTTCTTGTACGGAGCGCTCTTGCCGCGTCTATCGGGTTCTCGCTCGCGCGGTCGAACTTTCTTTCCGAGTATATTTTCTTTTCCGAGTCGAATTTATCCGAATAATTCTTTTCATATCGGCTCAGATAACTTCTTCGGATAGTATCTCCGGCTATTCTCATTTGGGTTCCCTCCTGTCGGGTGTCTTTCCTTGACCGCTTTACGCGGGGTCGCTCATGTCATTAAAGACCGACTCTTCCTGTATTGTTGATAAGGCGGTCGAGCGCGTCATCGAGCGCTGTCATGAGTCTTGCGCTTGCATTGTACCAGTTCTGGTAGGTGAGCATATTGATGCCCTCCTCCGTCTCCGAAACGCCCGACACTGCGTCTCTGCTGTCAAGCAGGGAGTTCGATGTCGCATAAGCTGCGTCATATCTGCTGTCGTTATAGTCTATGTTCTGTCCGATGCGGTTGCTGATGAACAGCAGATAATCATAGACCGTTCCCTCATAGTCTCCCTTGCCGCCGAAATCCAGCGACTGGGACTTGAGCTTTACGGTAAGCTGGTTGATATGGTCGCCGTCCAGCGAGAGGTTCCACTGACCTGTTTTCTTGTCATAGACCTCGCCTATCATGGTGGCGTCCTCCATCCATGTATCCGCTATTCTTATATTATCCATGGTCATATCGACATCTTCATAATTCTTTTTGCCCTCGGCATATTCCTTGGTGCAGAACAGAAGCCTGTCGGGATCAACGACCTTGCCGTTCTCGTCAACGGCGCCGTTGAACCGGTTCATGAAATTCGCGAATGTATGCGCGAAGGCATTCATTGTGGACTCATAATACGGGATTCCGTATGAGTCATTCTGATAGCCGGTGGCATACACGCCGTTACCGTTGAGCATATCGGTGTAGGCTTTAAGTTCGCCGGAAGCGAACTTTCCGTCATCGCCCGAAGTCCAGCGGAGCACTGCCGCGTCATAAGCCGCGTAGTCACGCTCAAGCTCGGAGGCATATTCGCCGTCGATCTTGGTGCTTCCCTTCATATAAAGGTGCTCATACCGTTCGCCGTTTATGATCTCAACGCCGTTCATCATTACCCTTACGGAACCGTCGGCATTGTCGTAAACATTGATATTGCCCTTATAGGAAAGCTCATCGAGCAGAAGATTTCTCTCATCGAGCATTTCATTGGGGCCGTAGCCTCCGGTGACCGATCTCGTATCGTCAATGACGCCTGTCGCCATTGAGGTATATTCCTTGACGATGGACTTGTTATAGTTCACGATGCGGTCTATTATATTATTCGTATCCTCTATCGAGGTCTGGAGTGCTTCGAGGTTAGTGACCTTCAGATCCTCCAGATCGCTGTGGTATGTATGGAGGAGGTTGGTCATGTTGTAAGCGGAGTTTCTCACGATGCTCGCCAGTTCTTCGCTGTCGGGGCGCTCAGCATAGCTTGAAAGAGCCTGCTTGAAGCTGTCTATGCTTGCTGTCAGACCGTCCGTGGTGATATTGTCGAGGACCGTCTCGACTTCACGGAGTATATCGGCGGAGGTGCTGTACTCCGCGACGTATGGCGTGGACTCGCGGTATCTCTTGTCTATGTACGGGTCGCGGACCTGATCCACTCCTACCCCGATAGCGCCCTGTCCCGCGAGGGTCATTCTTGATGTTGCGGTCTGCCAGTACTGATATTTATTAAGGTATTTGGAGCCGATATCGACTACCTGTCTTGTATATCCTTCGGTCTTTGAATTGGAGAGGTTGCCTCCGGTAATATCGAGGGCTTTCTGTGAAAGCTGGATAGTACGCTTCGACACCTCAAGTCCGAGAAACGATGAACGCATAATATATCAATCCTTCCTGTGGCTGCACGGATCACACACTGCCGAAAAATCCGCCGGACGTATTGTGCTTTGTGACCTTCACGCCGCTTCCGGTATAGGTGGAGGCGGTGGAATGGGTCTTGTTGATGAGCTTTTCCTGCACGGAGAGCTTACGCTCGATGATCTCTATGATATCGGCATTTGTGCTCTTGATGTGCTCGACATACTTTTCCATGTTCCTGCATTCGAGGGTGAGCTTGGGCTTCAGTTCTTCGGGACATTCCTCAATAAGCTCTTTCGCCTTTTTCCCGCCTATGCCGAGGCTGTCAAAAAGGGCGAGCCTTTTTGCTTCAAGGTCATTGCCTTCCATAATGAACTTCTGCTCGGCGGTCAGAGAATCGAGGAGCCATGTCAGCTCGTCGGCTATGACCTTTGCCCGTTTTTCGGAAACGAAGGCAGACAGCGCCTCAAAATGGCGGTTGTACTTTTCCATAAATGCTATGACCTGTTTTGCGGTATCGACATTTTACGCGATCATGGATGAAGCTACTGCATCTGCGGATACAGGCACGTTATCTCCGGCGTACTTTGCAGCGAGTGCGGCAAGTCTTTCCTCGCTCGCGGAACCGCCCACACTTGCTGCGATAGCACCCTGTGCGGCATTGAGCGAGCGCGTACGGTCAAACTCGATCTTATCGGTGTTTGACACTGCTTTGCCGGCGCCGTCGCTCTTTCTCGCGGCGGAAGCACGGTTGTACTTCTTATACGCGTTTATCGGATTGATCCCGAGATTACTGATCTCCATATCATTCAACTCCTTTGCGCAGCGAGACTGCCGCGGACCTCATGTCCGGACACAGTCTGCGCTTTTTTCTACATTTATAATATCGTCATCGGGCGCGAAAACTTTAGCTTTTTGAAAACTTTTTTCACCGCTGTGATTTTTTCGGCGTTTTTTACAAATCTGCCGTTTTTCAGCAGCCATTCAGCATAGTTTTTCACAATTCCGGGTTATATACGTATTACAAAAGCAGAATACGGCACAAAAGAGAGCATATACTATTATAACAGTTTTATGTGTGGATTTCACGCAAATTCCATATTTTTGTTGAAATCGACACTAAAATTCGTCATAAACTACAATTTTTCACAGATCATTGACATTATCCACAATAGCCTATATAATTAAATCAGCACCGTGAAAAAATCTGCAACCTTTTTGGCTTTTCTGCGGTGTTATATATGAAAGCTTCAGAAGCTGATGATTTGAGAGGGATATTAAAATGACGGAACTTTCCTTGCGTACGAGGGAAAGCTTTGACGCCGTTATGAGAAAATACGCGGATATGGTGTACAGACTCGCCTATTCGAGAACGGGCAGCACCTTCGACGCGGACGATATTCTGCAGGAAGTGTTCCTGCGATACATAAAGGCTGATAAGACTTATAATGATGAGGAGCACCGCAAGGCATGGCTCCTGCGCATAACCATAAACTGCACACGGTCATACGCGTCTTCGGCGTGGAACCGGCACACCGATTACGACGAGCCGGATCCGAATATCGGTGCGGAGGATCCCGCGCTTAAAAACGCCGAAACAAAGAACGATGTGATGAACGCGCTCATGAGCCTGCCGGAGAAGTACCGGACAGCAATATATCTGTTCTATTATGAGGATATGAGCGTGGCACAGATCGCAAAGGCAGTCGGCACGAGCGAGACAAATGTAAAGACCCGGCTTTCCCGCGGGCGGGAAATGCTGAAAGAAAAGCTGGAAGGAGTTGAGTTTGATGTTTAAAGAACAGCTTAATATGTCATTTGACAGTATCAGACCCGCTCCGGAACTGCTCGACCGTATTTCCGCAATGATGAGCGAGGAAGTGAACAGGAAAAAGCCGCCGTTACAGATGCACGCCGTGAAATATGCCGGTATCGCTGCGGCTGTGGCTCTTGCCGCGGGCGGTACACTTCTGATAGTGAACAATAATAACTCCGGTATCGGCACTTCCGGCAGCAGCATTGCCGCGGAAGCGGCAGAGACAATGTCTGCCGGACCGACCGCCGATGCCGCAGCAGATACCGCTGGATACGGCGGCGATAACAGCGCGGCGGCAGTAGGCGGTGCAGACGGGATCATCGAATACTTTACCGAAGGACCCACGGAGGACGCCCCCGGAGAAGCTGCCGAAGAAGCAGCGGACGAAGAAGCGGCTGTCGAAGAAGCTGCTCCCGAAGCCGCGCTGTTCATCGCGCAGGCCGTTCAGGATACCGAAGCCTATCCCGAAGCTCAAGAGGCTGTGCCAATGCTCGCCGCTGGCATAGCGGAAGACAGCGAAGAATCATACGATGAAACCTCGGACATCGCAGACACCTATATCGCCGGCAGCACCGATGCTGCGGCAGCCAAGAACGCCCCCGAACCTCTTGCTGCCGCCGAAGAAGCAGCTCCGGCAGAGGCGGAAGCCGAGGGATCCCGGGAAGCGGAATACGTAGATTCACAGCTGTTCTCGCTGTCCGCCGCAGACAACGGCGGCTATGACAGCGATGCCGCGGACAACGGGGACGCAGCTCCAATGGCACCTCTGGCGGCGGAAGCGCCCGCAGCGCCTGCGGAAGATGTACTGACAGACAACGCCGCAGATCAGCCCGCAGTCACGTTCGCCATAAATGCCGACGACCCGCAGGGCGTGATAACCGAAATCCCGAAAACCGCTCTGCCCGGCGAAACCGTCGAGATAAAGACCGCCGTATGGTACGACACGGATATAATGATCTTCGCGGACGGTGAAGCGCTTGAAAAGACTCACTTCGATTCGGACTACTGGGGCTATACGCTCATAATGCCCGATCACGATGTAACGATCACTGTTGCCTTTTCGTCCGGCAAACAGGAATAAAATGCCGGATAAATACAATATCCCCCGGTTCACTGTCGAACCGGGGGATATTTGTCATCTTCTCTTCTCACCCTTGACGAACACGCCGATGAAGCTTGTTCCCGCGTTTGCGGCGACCACGCTGCCGACGCTGTTTATCATGGCAAGCTTTGTACCGGACTTCTGCTCGTATTTCTTTATGAACTCGTCCTCAAGTTCAGTGGCAAGGGAGCGTCCCACAATAAACGGCGTTTTCGGTATCGCACGGGTCTGGAGATAATCCACCAGCGCATCTACTGCCTTTTTCTCGCCGCGGGGCTTCACGACCACTTTTGTCTCGTCGTCTATCATCTGTACAATGGGCTTTATGTTCATAAGCTCGCCCACCACCGCAGATGCCGCCTTGATGCGTCCGGACTTCTTTGCGTGACGCAGATTGAACAGCATCAGATACAGCTCGCAGCAGTCGAACCAGTCTTCCATATACGCAAGGACTCTGTCCATGCTCTGTCCCGCTTCGAGCTTCTTTGCGGCTTCGACGACCGGATAGCCGTAACCTAAGGAGTATGTGTGGCTGTCAAGGATATGGAAACGGGTGTCTCCTGTTCTGCCCTCCGCTTTCATGCGTTCAGCGGCTTCCACAGCGTTGCTGTATGTAGCGCTGCCCGCACTGTTTATCAGTACGACGATGACATCTTTCACGCCCTCGCTCACACACTCGGTGAACTTTTCCTCGAAGCGGAACTCGGTGATCTGTGAAGTCTTGGGTATCTCGTCCGTTTCGGCTATACGGCGGAGGAAATCCTCGCCGGTCATATCCACGCGCTCTTTCAGGGATTCTCCTCCCAGCGTGATGTCAAACGGCATTATCTCTATGCCGTATCTCTTCTCGTCCTCGGCGGTGATATCGCAGCCGCTGTCCGCTATAATAACATAATTTCTCATAACTTTTCTCCGTTTTTCTGTGTTTCCGACCAGTCGTATTCGTCCAGTCTGCCATGATTGTTGAGCTTCGGGAACCCCCACTGCCTGAGCACCTCATACGCTCCCACAGCCACGCTGTTTGAAAGGTTGAGGCACCTTGCACGGTCATCGTAGATCATAGGGATCCTCACACACCGCTCCCGGTTGCGCAGGAGCATCAGTTCGGGCAGCCCTCTGTCCTCATTCCCGAAAACTATGAATACCTTATCGGGGTAGCTTACCTCGCAGTAGTTGTTGACCGCTTTAGAGGAAAAGAATCTGAACTCGGCGCCGGGATTTTCTGCGAAAAGTTCTCCGATGCTGTCGTAGTACGTAAGGTCGAGCAGCCTCCAGTAATCCAGACCTGCACGTTTAAGGTGCTTGTCATCAACGCTGAAGCCCATCGGTCTTACTATATGAAGCCTTGCTCCCGTCACCGCGCAGGTGCGGACGACATTGCCCGTATTCGGCGGAATGTCGGGATTGACAAGTACGATATTCAGCTCCATTTGCCCCTCCGATAAAAATACTTTTTTTATTATAGCACTTTCCGGCACAATAGTCAAGTGCCTGAGTCCGTGAAAATGCCCCGCAGGAACGAATCCCGCGGGGCGGTACGCTATGAGATCTGCGGCTGTACCGGTATATCGGTGCGGCGGTAAACACGGTCGGAGTTTCTCCACCATATATTCATTATTAAAAGTGTCACCGCTACCCCGGCAATGAATATCAAAAACCCGATCACCGCCGATGTGACCACCGGCAGACCGAAACCGTGGGCGGCAGCGCTTATATTGGGAAGTACCAGATGTTCGGTCGCCAGAATGATCACCGGTATTATGTACAGCGGTTCAAGCTTCGGCTTGCCCATGCACGACACCGCGAGGCATACCATAAAGCTGTTGACCGGAGCGATAATCATAATATCTGCCAGCGCCTGTTCCTGCCAGCAGAATGCCGCGACGGCAAAGATCGCATTATCGTAGATCAGCGACATTACTGCCGCAGTGACAGCCGGGATCACCGTAAAAAGCATTTTCGCGAACGGCAGCGAGATATAATATTTATTCCTTGCCATGGACGGACCGCCTGCTATGAAGAAGATACCGACCCCTATCTGCGCAAAACCCGCTGCCCCTATCATCGACATATAATCCTCATTCTCCGGAGATTCGGGAGAAAACACCGCCGCCGCGACCACACCGACCATTATAAATATACCGAAAGCGGATACTATCGGATTGAACGATACTTTCAGATATAATTTCAGTGCTTTTCCGAAATTTTTCATCGTATTCACCTCAACTGTCCCACCGGTTCTTCCGGTAGTACGCAAAATATACTTTTGACGATACTGCGACAAGTACCGCGCCGACAATACCTACTATAAGGTGCGGTATCAGATCGTCGAAGAACATAGACAGCATGATCGTGCAGGCGCCTGTTACGGCAAACATCGTAATCACCGAGCCTGCGCCGAGCACAAATTCGTTCTTTGCGGGCAATATGAACGTGATGATTCCTATAGCCGCGATATTCGACACGACAAGCGCGATAACTGCGGACAGCCCGCCGTGTATCTTCGCAATACCCGCGATGTCGAGCAGAAGCGCCGCAGCGCCGAACAGGATCGTCGAGAGCAGTTCGCTGATATACACACCCGTGCGGTAGTTCACAAATGTTCCGAATCCGCCCTTTACCGTGCGGAGCATCTTCGCTCCGGGCTTATCCTTGCTGTACTGGGATAAAAGCACTATGCAGTTTATGATGCCGGGCGCGAACACCATAACGCAGTCTCCGGCAGGTGTCTCCGCTATATTGGAAACGGCTCCGGCATAGGAGATCCCTTCCGAAAACATTATAATTATCGTCATGCACGCCGCGGCTGCTGCGTAGAACACCACTTCATATACTGCAAGTCCGAGTATCGTTCCCGCAAGTCCTGTTCCCGTGTAAAGTTTCAGCGCCTGCGATATGGTGAGAGATGACTTATTTCCCCGCATCTTCCTCCGCCTTTCTCAGTATGCCTATGCTCAGCTGCTGCAATGTCGGACGTTCGGTTATCGCACCGACTGCTTCAAGGTTCGCGGCATTCTCCGCAAGCGCAATACCCTCATAGCTCGTACCGTTCGCGCTGTACGACATCATAAGCGGCTTTGCTCTGTTTCCGTCCTCTGCGTCACCGTGAACGAGTATGTACTTTTCTTTCAGATCTTCCACAAATCCCTGTTCGATAACACGCCCGTTCGCCATAAATACTGCGTAATCGGTGGCAAATTCCATATCCGCGATATTATGCGTGGAGAACAGTATAGAGCGTTCTCCGTCCTTTTCCGCAAGGTATTCGCGGAACATTTCGCAGAGCTGATCTCTTGCAAGGGGGTCGAGAGAAGAAGCCGGTTCATCAAGCACCAGCAGGTCCGTATCTCTCGCCATTACCGCCGCAAGTGCGGTGCGGACACGGTTTCCGTCGGACATTTTCACAAAAGTTTTCTGCTTCTTGTCGGCGGGGCTTCCGAGCTTCCATTTTGCGCAAAGCTCTGTGAAACGCGCCCGGTCGAAGTTGTCGTAGCCTATCGCCATGCACTCCGCCACGGTTTTAAGTTTCCAGTCAAGCGGAAAGTAATTCGCCGACGAGCAGTAGCCTATCCTGCTGCGAAGTTCGTCATCGTCGGTGTCCGTCATATTCCCGAAATACACCGCCCCGCCGCCGTTCTTTGCTGTAATCCCGCACAGCACATCTATAAGGGTGGTCTTTCCGGCACCGTTGGCTCCGATCAGCGCGGTGGAAAAGCCTTTCGGTATGACTGCGCTCACATCGAGCGTGAAGTCCTTGTAATTCTTTGTAAGGCTGTTTATCTCAACTGCGTTATCCATGATCTCTCCTTAAACTATGACAGCTTTCTTCTTTCCGTTCTTGTTTCTCGGATATTCCTGTATGCGGCTGATGTAGTCGGTATTGAGTATCTGCTTGTTGCCGTCCTTATCCTCGACCTCCAGCCAGTTTTCCTCTATCTTTGTTGCTGTTCCCGTGACACCGCTCGACGAGCCTGCCCATACGATAACTTCTTTTCCGATGTAGCTTTTTACCAGTTCGTTCATTGTATTTTCTCCTTTTCTGCGTTTAAGTCTGTTCCGTTTTGATACTGTTGCCTGTCTGTGCTGCAGCGCCCGCTTTGCCGGGATAACGAACAGCAGTATGAATATCAGGCACCATAACAGCCACTGATTCATTTTACTCCTCCTTATCCCGCGTCCAGCTCCCAGAGCGCCCTGAGCGTTTCCTGCACCTCATCGAGCGCAAGCCCCGCGATCTTAGCCGAGCGTATCGCTTCGGTAAGACTTTCCTCGACCCTTCGCATATGCTGTTCCGCGAGCAGCCGCATATCCTGCGCGTTCACGAAATAACCCTTTCCCTGCGATGATGTGACAAGTCCCTCGGCGGCAAGCTCCTCGTAGGCTTTCATTGTGGTAATGACGCTTATTTTCAGGTCCTGCGCAAGCCCGCGTATCGAGGGCAGCGCATCGCCGCCTTTCAGCTTTCCCGACAGGATATCGTCCCGCAGCTGCGCGGCTATCTGTTTATAGATAGGTTCTGAAGAATTCTGATATATTTTCATTCATTCACCTCCGTTTAACTGTTCATCTGTGATATATACAGTATATAACACATTAACAGTTTTGTCAATCGTCACTTTTTACAAATTACAAAACAAAAACAGACTGCCGATTATAACAAATCAACAATCTGTTCGTTTTCTGTTTGATTTCCGTGTTATGGTATGCTGTTATCCGACTGCCGTATTCCCGGAGACTGTGACGGCTCAGTTTATAGAAAGGGTACCCGGTATCACATAACCGTTCTGCGCACGGAGTATTTCGCAGAACACGCTTGTACCTCGTCCGAACTGTATGTTTCCCACGGAGAAGATACCGCCGTCAAGCGCAAGCTCGCCTGATCCGACGAACAGCACGTCACCCGCGGAATAGACGGCTGTATCATAATCGCCGCCGCTGCCGGAAAGAGCGCTGCTGCCGTCCTCGGCACTTATCACAAGCCTCTGCGACATGGAATTTACCGCAAATCCGGAGGGGTTCAGGATACTGGCATTGTCAAATATCAGCTTGACGGGTTCATCTGTCGTTATGCTGATGCAGCCGTCGCTGTACGCACCTGTTATAATATAGATGCCGCCTTCGGAAATAGTGATATCATTGTCACAGAACCACGCGCCCTCGCCGTTCACGCTCACCTCATCGGCAAAATCTATGCGGCACTCGCTGCTGTGGACATCTTCTTCGTTGAATGCGCGGTACGGCTGTGCGGCGACCGTATATACATCGGCGGGAAATACATTGAATTTCGAGCAGCCGGAAAGAGCCGCGACTGCGGACAGGATCGGGACAGAAAGCAGGATAGTTTTTATTTTCTTCATTTTATTCACACTCTGAAATACAGGAAAGAGAGCCTGATCGTTTAATTGCTCTTATTGTACCGCGCAAATGTGAAAGAATTATGATAATTGTCTGTTTAATCAACAAATTTTCCGTTTATGACAACGAACTCGGGCTTTTCGGTTATATCGAACACTTCCCCGCGGAATGCCGTAAGGTCGGCATCTTTACCGATCTCTATGCTCCCCACGCGGTCATCGATATCGCATATACGGGCTGCGTTTATCGTTATCGCCCGTATCGCCTCTGTCTTTGGCAGTCCCCCGCGCACCGCAATGCCCGCCGTCACGGGAAGATACTGGACGGGTGTCTCGGGGTGGTCGGTGCAGATAGCGAACTCAACACCCATTTTATACAGCTTCGCGGCATTTCCGATGTTCTGGTTGATAAGCTCGGGCTTGCAGCGGTCGGCAAAGAGGGGGCCTATGATACATTTTGCCCGCTCGTCCCGCAGCTCGTCCGCGATAAGATGTCCGTCCGTGGCATGGATAAGCACATAGTCAAGGGAAAATTCCTTTGCAATGCGTATCGCTGTAAACATATCGTCCTGCCGGTGGCAATGGAAATGAGCCTTTATCCGGCGTTCAAGCAGCGGTATCAGCGCTTCGCACTTTATATCATAGTCCGGGCGGGTCGTCTCATCGTCCGACCCTTTCGTGCGCTCATACTCTGCCTTATCCTCCATATAACGGCGCGCCTTCCAGAGCTGTTCGCGTATGATAGCGGCGGTAGCCATTCTGGTGACCGGAGACTCGTCACGGTCTTTGTATGTGCTTTTCGGATTTTCTCCCAGGGCGAACTTTATCGAGCAGGGATCCTTTATAATAAGTTTATCTATACGGGTACTGCCGTAGGTCTTCGCGGCAATGAAGCTGCCGCCTATGGGATTTGCGCTTCCCACCCCGGTGACTACCGTGCCTATTCCCGCACGCGCCGCCTCCGAGAAGCACAGATCAGCCGCGTTTATGGAGTCTATCGCTCTCATTTGCGGAGTGCAGGGGTCGGTGTCCTCGTTCACGTCGTCGCCTTCAAATCCGAGTCCGTTCTCGCATATACCGATATGGCAGTGCGCGTCCACGAAAGCCGGATATACCGTAAGCCCCGACGCGTCTATCACATCGCCTGTATCCGGTATCCCGCCGAGGTCGTCCATGCTTCCTACTCCGGTTATCACACCGCCGGTCGTTTCGATATAGCCGCACTCTATTATGTCATTTTCGTCCGATGCGGTGAATATCCTTGCATTGTATATTATCATAGCTTTTCCTTTATCTTTTCTATTATCTGCGACGGTCTGCCCGCCGCCCTGATTATAATGTCGGAACGTCCGGCATAGATCGGTCTGCGAAAGTCGTACAGTTCTTTTACCTTTTCTTTGGGATTGTTGTAGGCAAGAGGACGGTTGCTGTCGTCCTTTATCCGCCCGTAGCACACCTCGAAATCCGCGTCGAGGAACACAACTTTCCCGTTCTCTCTCGCAGTCTTTGCGGTATTGTCGTTGATGATCGCGCCGCCTCCGAGAGCAACTACGCTGTTATCCGGCATTTCCGCGATATATTTTGCTTCGAGCTCCCGGAAATGCGTTTCCCCGAATTTCTCAAATATCTCCGGTATGCTCATTTTTTCGTGCTCAACGATATATTTATCGAGGTCGGCGAACTTCATGCCCGTTTTCTTCGCAAGCTCCCGCCCGATGCGGGATTTTCCGCAGCCCATAAATCCACAGAGATATATCTTCATATCAGATTCTCCATATCGGCTATCAGCTTTTTCAGGTCGGCAGGTTCAAATTTGCAGCCGTTCCAGATCTCCTGTGCGGCAGCAGCCTGCAATACAAGCATAGCCATACCCGTCATCGCGGGTCTGCCAAGCTCACGGGCGGTCTTTGTAAGCAGTGTGTCCTTGGGATTATAGACCACATCAAACACATTGTCACAGCACTTCAGTATATCCTCCGTACACGGCATAGCGTCTGTTTTCGGGAACATTCCTACCGGCGACGCGTTTATAAGCAGCTCAAAACCGGGGACATTACCGCCGAGATCATCAGCCGAGAGGGTGCCGTTCTTTATTTCAACGGTCTTCATACGCGCCCTCGGCATTCTCGACTTTATACCGGATATGGTCTTTTCCGCATCGACAAGGAAATCCGGAAGAACAGCCACGGTAACATCACCGCCGCTGTATGCGGCTTCGGCGGCTATCATGCGCCCCACGCCCCCGCAGCCTATCACCAGAACATGGGAAGCGAGACTTGCCCCGAGCATTTCTATCGAACGGGTAAATCCGAACACATCGGTATTATAACCCACTTTTTCGTCGCCGTTCTTCACGCAGTTCACCGAACCGAACCGTGCCGCGGACATATCCTGCCTGCCGCAGTAGGGGATTATATCGACCTTGTACGGTATGGTAACATTGAAGCCGTCAAGCTCCGCCAGTTCCGGGAACCTGTCCTTCAGTTCCTCCGGCGGTATGTCAAGCTTTTCGTAGCTGCCCTCGATCCCCGCCAGCTCCATTAAGCGAGAGTGGATCTGGGGAGAGAGGGAATGTCCGAGCGGGTGTCCTATGAGTGCATATTTTTTCATTACAGTTCCTTTCGATCAATAATCCGATATTCAACTTATATAATCCGTGCTGCGATTTATTTATCCGCGCGCACGATTTTGCGCCGGTTTCCGGGATCAGTTATCCATTGTCTCCGCGGAAACTCCGTCAAGGGTCTTTTTCACCATGCCTGTGAGGGTCTTGCCGGGACCGCACTCCACAAATCTGTCGATGCCGTCCGCCTGCATAGCCGAAAGCTCGGAGGTAAACTTAACCGGCGAGAATATATGGCGCGACATAATGTCGTGTATGCCCGAAAAATCCGTGAGCCTTCCGCCGGTGACGTTCGAGTAGAAAGCCTTTTCCGGTGTTTTTACCGGTATATCCTTTATAAGCTCCGCAAATTCAAGTCCCGCCTCTTTCATGTATTCGCTGTGAAAAGCCGCCGCCACCGCAAGCGGGGCGATCCGTTTCGCGCCTTTGGCTTTCAGAAGATCGGAAGCCTTCGCAACTCCGGCTTCACTGCCGGCTATAACGGTCTGGACCTTTGTATTGTAGTTGACCGGAACAACATAGTCTCCGGACGCGTTAACCTCAGCGCACACCTGTTCTATAGTCTCTGCGGGAAGTCCGAGTACAGCGCTCATCTTTCCGCCGTTCTTCTTTGCCGCTTTGTCCATACACGCCGCACGGTGCTTTATCAGGGTATATCCGGTGCGCATATCTACGGCGCCTGACAGCACAAGCGCCGCATATTCTCCGAGAGAATGTCCGGCAACGGCAGAGAACTCCCCGCCCTCGTCGGTGAATTTCTTCGCGCACATAAGCGACATGGTGAAAATGGCAGGCTGTGAAACGCTTGTTTCGGCAAGTTCCTCCGCGGTCCCCTCAAACATGATCTTTTTGAGATCAAAACCGAGTATCTCCTCCGCGGTGCCGAATATCCCGTCATACGCTCCGGGAGCAGCCTCAGAGAGAGCTTTGCCCATTCCGCTGTACTGAGAGCCCTGTCCCGAAAAAAGAAGTGCTGTTGACATAATGTGTTCCTTTCTTTACGACATTTTTATAGTCATATTTCACAAGTATTTTGACAGAAAATTGTTGACAAATAACGTAAATACTGTTATAATGTTTAATGTATGCGGACTTGTATCCGCAGGCGACCGATATTTCTATTATATACTATTTCCGAAATAAAATCAATAGGCAGGACACAAAATGAGGGGAATTAAAATTCTCGGTGCCGGAACATATATGCCCGATACCGTCGCAAGCAATGACTGGTTCTCGACAATACTCGACACAAACGATGAATGGATATATACACGCACAGGCATAAGAGAGCGCCGCATATCGACAGATAAACCGAACTGGTACATGGCGTCAGAGGCTTCAAAGGCCGCGCTCGCAGACAGCGGCATCGACCCGTCGGAGATAGACCTCGTGCTCGCAGCTACCTGCTCGCCGGATTACTTCTATCCCGCCCTCTCCTGTATAGTTCAGCAGCAGACCGGAGCGGTGAATGCTGCCGCATTCGATATCAACTCCGCCTGCACAGGCTTCATAAACGCGCTCGATACCGCTTCGAGGTTCCTTCAGGACAGCGATTACAGGAATATACTGATAGTCGCCAGCGAGAGGCTCGCCCCGCACTGCGACTACACCGACCGCACGGCAAGCATACTCTTCGGAGACGGTGCCGGAGCCGCGGTGGTGACCCGAAGTGATAAACCCATGTGGTCATATCTGAGCGCAAAAGGGGATTTCTTCAACGCTCTGTACTGCAAGGTGGACCAGAGCCGCGCCAACTGCCCGCTGCTTGAGCCCGACGCTCTTCCCGAAGGCATCATAGATACAGAAGCCAAGACCCACACTCTCCAGATGAACGGAAAGGCAGTCTATAAATTCGCGGTGGACGCAATGGAGACGGCAGTGAACAAGGTGCTCGAAAAATCGGGACTTACTACCGGAGACATAGATCTCTACATACCGCATCAGGCAAACGCCCGCATCATAGAAAGCGCGGTGAAGGGGCTGAAACTCCCGCCGGAGAAGGTATATGTGAATCTCGAAAAGCACGGCAACACTTCCAGCGCCTGCATTCCGACCTGCCTTGCCGAACTTAAAGCCGACGGACGCATAAAAGACGGAATGACGATCTGTCTCGTGGGCTTCGGTGCCGGTCTCACAAGCGGCGCTATCGTGTTCGGGCAGTAAAATACCGGTTTGAAAGGATACTTAAAATGAACACAAGAATAACGGAACTTCTCGGAATAAAATACCCGATATTGCAGGGCGGTATGGCATGGGTCGCGGAAAGCACACTGGCGGCTGCCGTATCAAACGCGGGCGGCGCGGGGATAATCGCGGGCGGTGCCGCTCCTATCGACTATCTGAGAGATCAGATACGAAGAGCCAAATCGCTCACGGATAAGCCTTTCGGCGTGAACGTCATGCTGATGAGCCCCAACGCGGAAGACCTCGCGCAGCTCGTTATAGACGAAAAAGTGGCATTTGTTACCACAGGTGCGGGAAATCCCGGCAAATATATGGAAGGGTGGAAAGCCGCGGGCATAAAAGTGATACCGGTAGTACCGTCGGTAGCTCTCGCAAGGAGAATGGAACGTTCGGGTGCCGACGCTGTTATAGCGGAAGGCACGGAGAGCGGCGGACATATCGGTGAAAACACCACGATGTGTCTTGTACCGCAGGTGGCCGATGCGCTTCAGATACCCGTGCTTGCGGCAGGCGGTATCGCAGACGGACGCGGTGTGGCGGCATCATTCATGCTGGGCGCGGAGGGCGTTCAGGTCGGAACGAGGTTCCTCGCAAGCGAAGAAGCGCAGATACACGAGAACTACAAGAACCTTGTCATCGGCGCGAAGGATACAGACAGCATAGTTACCGGCAGATTTACCGGACACCCGTGCAGAAACGTGAAGTCCAAACTGGCAAAGAAGCTCCAGACATTTGAGAAGGACGGCGGCACTCCCGAGGAATTCGAGAAGATATCCGCGGGATCTCTCCGCAAAGCTGTAGTTGACGGCGATCTTGAAGAAGGCTCGTTCATGTGCGGAGCTATCGCGGGCATGGTAAACGACATCAAGCCCTGCAAGGACATCATTGAAGAGATGTTCTCACAGGCAGAGAAATTGCTTAAACTCTGATACTGTTTTTTTCAAAAGTTTTTTGGAAAGGGGGTCCGGGGGAAAAGCCTTTTCTTCAGAAAAGGTTTTCCCCCAGTCTCAAGCGCAGCGACCCTACCGCCGTAAAGCGGCATTTCATGCGCAGCGACCCTGC
>CAMVGH010000023.1 GCA_947166945.1 uncultured Clostridia bacterium | reverse complement strand
CAGAGAAAAGTGTATAACAGAATAACAAGAAAGCCTGTCAATTCAGAATTGAATTGACAGGCTCTTTTACTCTGTTATATATCTTTCTGTTACAGTCGTACTCAGTAACGAATCTGCAAGGCGAAGCGGTTCGGTTTAGGATCGAACCCTTTTTAAAGGGTTCGCCGCCGGAGGCACTCAAGCGCAGCGACCACTCAAGCGCAGCGACCACTCAAGCGCCAGCGACCGCTCGAGCGCCAGCGGTCACTCAAGCCTCAGGTGACCTGTCAGAACTCTGCTCCGACCGAATAGCCCTCGGTTTTCCAGTAGTCCAGCAGACTTCCGAGTAGCTCGGCGTTGGCGGAGGAAACCGCATGAAGGAGATAGATGCCGCTGTGGGTGGAAGCCTCGATCTTTGCGAGAGCTTCGGCGGGGTCGGTGCCGGCATTCGGATCCCAGTCAGCATAGGCGAATGACCAGAACAGGCTGGTATATCCGAGATTGCGGACATCATCAAGGGTGCGCTCGGAAAACTCGCCTTTCGGGAAACGGAAAAGCGTCATTTCATAACCGAAATTCTCCCTGACATATTCGTGGAGAGTGGTAAGTTCGTTCCACACTTCCTTCTGGGTGCAGTCGGGCAGCGACGGGTGCGACCATGTGTGGTTCCCGACAATATGCCCCTCATCTATCATTCTCTGCACAAGTTCAGGGGCAGTGCGGCAGTAGTCGTACGTCACAAAGAATACCGCTCTGACATTCTTCTCTTTCAGCGTATCGAGAATAGATGCGGTATAGCCGTTTTCGTAGCCCTCATCAAATGTCAGGCATATCTGCTTTTCCCCGCCTGTAAGAAATCTGGCGCCGAGCGCGGAATACTTTTCCTCGGCTTTCACCGCGTCGATCGGTCGGTTCGCATCGTCACGCTCCTTTCCGAGTCCCCAGCCGATCTTCTCATTCTTCAGCGCTGTACGGGTAATGTAAGACGAGGCAAAAGCCGCCTCGTCGGAAGTTATTGCCCCGGTAGTGTCGGAAGTGCCTGTAACGATACCGCTGTCGGTCACATCAGTCGGTCTGAGATCTTCAAACGCGTCATCGGAAGTCGGACGTGTGCCGGTGGCTTCAGGCATATTTTCGGTAACTTCCGTGCCGTCATCGTTCACAATTCCGTCATCATCTGCATCGTACACGCCGTCGGGGATCGTATTATCTGTCATCTGCGAAGCAGAGGTGGTGGTTCCGGGATTGTCTTTATTCCCTGCACAGCCCGCGAGCGCGAATACAGCCGCAAGCAATGCGCAGAGCAGAATTGCTGTTTTGAGCTTCATGATATATCATTTCCTTTCAGATGAATGCGGCATATAACATACCGCGAAAATATTATCTCCGAAAGATCTCATAATATACAAAAAAGCATTTCCGTGAACTTCCGGAAATGCTTTTTTATCACTCATAAAGATCAAAGATCGTGTTGAAATATTCGTATGTACGCGGAGCGCGTATGCTCAATTCAAACGGGGAAATTATATACATAGCGCCCGCCTCGGCAAAGAATTCGGAAGCCATGAAAACGCTGCTTCCTGCTATTACGCGGATATTGCCGTTCTCGCTGTCAAACGCGGCGCGAAAACCGGGGGAATTGTCGGAAAGCATACCGTTGGCACTGTCGTAGGTGTGAAACAGCTCGTGCATCACCACATCCGCCCCGAACGATTGCGTAGATACATACACGACCCCGTTCTGTGTAAGCCCGAGAGCGTGTTCGTACCCAGAATCATTGGCGGGTATGCCGATATCCGCACCGGTGAAATAAATGCGCTCACAGCCGGCAAGCAGCTCGTCCGGCGCAAGTTCAAGCATTTCAAGATGCGCCTTGTAGAAAATGTCATTCACATCGCCGCAGGTGTAAAGCTCAACGCCCTTGTAAGCCCCCTGATACTCCCTTCCGAGCATGAAACGCGTTTCATAGCTGCTCACGAAATATCCGAGACATATACCGACAGCTGCCGCGATCAGAACTATAACGGTGTGCTTTACCGTGTCTTTTATCTTTTCGCTCATATAGCTCCTATCGCCGAGAAGTACAGGCTCGCAAATACTCCGGTGGAGACGGCGAGAATACCTATTACCACAAGACACAGCGCAAGCGCTCCGCCGCCGAAATATTCCTTTTCCCTGCCTTTCTTTGCGGCAGGCTCATGCGGATATTCGGCGGGCGCCTTGTACTCCGCTGCGACGGTACCGGTCTGTAAAGGCGCTTTGTACTGCACCGCGCCGGTATGGTCATTCTGCGTACATTCCATTCCATAGATCGGTTTTTCCGGTGCTTTCATTCCGCAGGCGGGACAGAATACCGCGCCTTCTTCAATTTCTTTTCCACAGTTCGGACAGATCATAACTTATTCCTTTCTCATTTCATGACAGGAGTTCTTTTCCTGAAATATTCAAACAGATATTGCTGTGCAATACCCCTGTATCCTCCCATACATTCCGGCAGTCCGCCGGCGTAGTACTCTGCGACCACACGTTTTATCCAGACATCGGAAGGGAACGCTTCCGTTTTATGGTACGCGAACAGCAGAACGCAATCCGCCACTTTATCGCCCACACCGACTATCTTTTTAAGGTATTCCCTGCCCTCGTCACAGCTCATTCCACGGATCTCCTCAAGCGCAACTTCGCCGCTGTGTACCTTCTGTGCGGCATCGAGTATGTATCTCACCCGAAACCCCGCCCGAAGCGGAGCGAGATCTTCCGGCGACAGTCCGGCGAGGATCTCCGCGGAGGGAAATGTGTACATTCCTCCGTATTCGTCGGAGAGCTTTTCCCCGAAACTTTCGCAGAGCCTTCCGATAATTCCCGTGATGCGGGGGATATTGTTGTTCTGCGATATAATGAAGCTGATAAGCGTCTCAAAAGGCTCCTGCCGCAGTATCCTTATCCCTCGGTTCTCTTCGGAGGCTTCCTTCAGTATCCTGTCCGCGGAGAACTGCTTTATTATTGACGCATAATCGGTGTCATTGTCGAAATACCGCAGCCAGAACTGCGCTTCATTTTCGCTGTCAACAGTGAACCATACCCCGTTCTCCGCCTGCCGCACCCGCAGGATATGCTTGCCGGAGATGCCGGTATATGAACCGTCGTCCTGTCTGCACCAGCGGAAGCACTGCCCGCTTTCAAGAGTCTGCCTGAGGTCGAGACAGTCGGTTTTCCAGAAATATTCCATGTGTCATTATTTGCTGAAACTCCCCCTGCCCTGCGGCAGAGGGAGCCATTCTCATTCTCCTATTGTTATCGTATCGGGGAATATGTTGCTGCTCTCTTCCTTGTTCAGGAATGTGGTGCTTACATAACCCTGAATGATCGCGCCGTCGTTGACCGTTATTGTGGAGGCGCTTATATCTCCGAATACCACCGCGTCACTTTTCAGCTCGGATTTTCCTGTGGTGGAGACATTGCCCTTGATCTTACCGTTCACGTTCGCGTATGTAGCCGTAAGATCGCCGATCAGCAGCGTGTCACGCTCCATATACGCGTTGCCTTTCAGCCTTATGTTGCCCTGTATCTGGGAAGTGCGCATCTGCGCATTGTTGCAGGAGATGTTGCCTACTACCTTGCCGTTGAGGTCGATGTCCTTGGTAGTCTCGATATTGCCCTTGACATTGCCGTCCACGCTCATGTTGGCGAATGAACGGATATTACCGTCAACCACCGTATTGCGCGAGATCATGGTCACTTCATCGTCGTCATTCATCGGGCGCGCATAGCGCTGTGTGCTGAATATCGCAGCCTGCTCGGAAGCCGGATCACTGAATGACTGCTGACGGCGGGTCTGCTGCTGTTGCTGCTGATCCCGGGCTCCCATATTAAGTCCCTGCTGCTGATAACCGCCCTGCTGACGATAGTTATTCTGTTGGTATGTATTCTGCTGCTGGTACGCATTCTGCTGCTGGTATGCGTTCTGCTGCTGGTACGCGTTCTGCTGCTGGTATGCGTTCTGCTGCTGGTATGCGTTCTGCTGCTGGTATGCGTTCTGCTGCTGATACGCGTCCTGCTGCTGATATGCGTTCTGCTGCTGATATGCGTTCTGCTGTTCGGGCTGCGGAGCCTGCCGCTGCGGCAACGGAGGAACTGCCATAACTCCGGGCTGAACCTGCTGAACAAACGGTATCTCACCGGTATTCTTAGCTATAATATCTTCTTCCGTGCCGGAACCCAGACCGATAGTCACATCTTCTTCTACGGCGTCCGGATCCTGCTCCATATAGCTGCCGGAGTTGAACGCATTCTGCCGGCGATTGTATTCATCGGCTGCCACGGCAGCTCTGCGCTGTATCTCCGCATACTGAACATTGCTGTCTATGGCATCGAATTCCGATGTGTCCGTAGAGACAGCGCTTTTCATCGCGTCTATTGGTTTCTCACGTTTCTGCTCATCGGTCTCCTTATCGGTTCCGGTAAGCTCTCTGAGCGCCTGCTGAAAATTGTCCTTTATGCCCATTTTAGTTTCCGGAGATCACAGTGATCTCCGTCTCCTTTCAATTATATACCGTTAATTCCTGCGCCGATCAGAACTGTATCGGCTTTACATACTCCGTGAGCTTGTCCAGCTTATAGCCGCGCTTATCGCTCACGAGAGCCTTTATGATATCCTCAAGCACCAGTATAGTGTTCCAGCCGCCGTTATAGTCGTGCATCAGTATAACTGCACGGTTCACCTCGGCGGTCTGCTTCAGGACGGTATTGTACATCTCCGTCCATGTGGCGCCGAGAGCGTCACTGCTGTCAACGTTCCAGTCGAAGTAGATGAACCCGCGCCTTGTCATTTCCGCTATCAGGTCATCGCGTATCGCCGCGTTGTAGTCGTTGATGCTTCCTCCGGGGAATCTGAACAGTGTGCATTTTATGCCCGTCGCTTCATAGACCCTGTCGTATGCGGTCTTGAAATCTTCGAGGTATGCTTCCACGCTTGCATAGATCTTATTGTATTCGTGGGTCGCGGTGTGGATACCGATGGTGTGTCCGGCGTCCGCTATTCTTTTCAGCTTCCTGCTGCTTTCCTCCGAGCCGTCCGGCACAACGAAGAATGTGGCTTTCAGGTCGTACGCACTCAGATAGTCGAGTATGCTGTCGGTGTACTTCGACGGACCGTCATCGAACGTGAGATAGACATAATCCATATCCATATTGTACACGATCTCATCGGGAAGCTCGGCGTACAGCTCCGGATAAAGCGCCTCATAGGCGGGGCGGATCTCCGTTATCACCGGTTCTTCCGCGGGCGCGGTGCTGTTCTCTTCCTTTGTCTCATCGGTGGTGCCGGCAGTCACTTCCGGTATTGCGGCAACGGTTTCCGCCGAAGCCTGAACGGCATCTTCGATGCCTGCCGCCGCGCGATAGGTATGCTCGTCATACAGGTTTGCGAGTTTCAGGAACCCTTCCTTATCATCAAGATTCTCTTTATAGATCCCGAACAGTTCCTCCGCGGTATATACAGTCTGGTGTCCCGCAAGCCGGTATTCGCCTATCTGTGCTTTGAGCTTTTCGTTCTCAGCATCGACCTCGCCGAGCTTTGCCACCATTATCCCGCAGAAAACGCAAGGGACCACTATCAGCACTATCGTCACCGCGACAATAACGTGCTTGAAAAATCTAACGCTTCCGAAGTACAATGTATTACCTCCTATGGCATCCCGCCATAATCATACATTATTTATTATACCTTATTATTATCAAAATGTCAATTGATTTTTATTGCCATACACTGAAATTATGTATAATTTTCTTTCAACCAACCGCGGTAAATTTTTCTGCGCTTTTACTTCATGTTCATATTTTAAGAATCGCTTTCTGTTTGCCTGTATCTTTCAGGGGTCAAAAACAGTCGGTCATTATATGGGATTCTGAGCGGCGGCACAGAAAAGATCTTTGACTTTCCGGAAAGATCATATCACCGAAGAGCGGATTTCCGTGACAGACGGACAAAAATATCCGCCGCGTCAAGTCGGTAAAATTTTCCGGCTCGATACTTTATTGTGGTATCGCTCATTTTATTTCCTACCTGTATACTCGGATTTATTTCCGGACGGCGGGTAAAAATCCGCCCGCGGATTTTACCAGAATAAAGCGCTGAATTATTAAACCGCCGCAATATCCGACCATTTCGCTCGGATTTTTATATTCCTCATGCCTCAAAAATATCAGCACATTAAATCAATACATTGCTGAATCGTAATATCATACAGGAATACTCGGCTTTAAATATCCGCATTACCGGAATAAAAAATCCTGTCATCGTTCCGGGATTCCGGATCATCGGTTTTTTATGTGAAAAATCAGATGACCCGATTTTATTTTCACATCTTAGCAACTTTTCTTGCCGACCCGGAAGCGGAATGTTTTCCACTTTTTCCACGGGAAAATCAGCTCAAAACTTGTTGAAAACCGTCGATTTTCTCTACAAATCGGCAATTTTATGTCGAAATATACAAAAATAAGATCATCTGATTTATTTTTGACTGAAAAATCAAGCCGGAAACTTTCAACTTTTACGCAATTGCCTGTTGAAAACTTTCCGCATCTGCGCCGTAAAGCCCGTTAATCATACAATTTTCGACAGAAAATCCGGATCATCGACAGAAATTCATCAGGATCAGATCCGCTCTCCACACTTTTTATTTATTGCGGCGGGAACATTTTTCTGAGGCATCTGAATACAGGTATTTTTGCCCCTGGGCGCTCCGGGACGGGTATCAGCCCCGAAAACCGGTAGTTGCTCTATCTGTTTCCGGCAATTCTGCACAAGCCCCGTTTCCGGTCCCCGGAAGCCTGCCGCGATACGAGACGGCGATACCGGCAAAAAATCAGATCACCTTATTTTTCGGGAAATGCTTCCGGGCTTACCGCGACGATCACAGGAAGCTCCGGAACGACACCTCCCGGCGAAAAATCACATGATCCCATTTATCCCGCCGGATCCGCTCCACAAAAGGGTCGAAGGACGCAGAAGCAAAAAATCGGATAATAATTGTGAAAAATCAGATCACCTTAATTTTCACAAACGATCATCTCAACAAACCGTATCAAACCGTTTTAATTTTACCGTATGTGAAAAATGAGATGACCTTATTTTTCACATTTCTCCACCGAAAAATACCGCAGAACAATGTTTTTGAAAAAAATTTCGCAAAACAGTTGAAAATAATACCATATTAATGTATAATATATGTACGAGCGCCATGATACAGGCGCCGATACAGAAATGATCCCGGAGATAAGTAAAAAATGAAATTCACAGACCTGCTGTTCGTCTATATCTTCCTCGCAGCACTGATACCCGTTTACTTCATCGGTAAACGCACCTTTTACAGAAACATCGTTCTGATCGTCTTTTCCCTGATATTCTACGCATGGAGCAATCCGATCTGGCTGGTGCTGCTCCTCGGAAGCGTGACCGTGAACTATGTTTTCGGACTGCTGATCGGAAGGGACAGGGGGAGCGGGCGCGCAAAACTCTGGGTGGCGCTGTCGCTGATATTCAGTCTCGGAATGCTGTTTGTCTTCAAGTACACCGATTTCTTCATCACAAATATCAACGCAGCCTTCGGAACAGCGATACCCCTTACTAATATCCTGCTGCCTGTCGGCATAAGCTTCTACACTTTCCAGATCATCTCATATATAATGGACTGCTACTGGGGTAAAGTAGAGGTACAGAAAAGCTATTACAAATTCCTGCTCTATGTTTCTTTGTTCCCGCAGCTCGTCGCGGGACCTATCGTCCGCTACAGCGTCATAGAAAATGAGATAGACCACCGCGCTTCTTCCACCAACGACATCAGCGTCGGCGTGACAAGATTTATATACGGATTCGGAAAAAAGGTCATCGTCGCCAACAGTCTTATCGACATAGTTGACAGATACTTCGGCTCAGATCCGGAATCCCTCTCGGTGGCAGGAACATGGTACGCGGTGATCTTATATGCCCTGTATGTCTATTATGATTTCTCCGGATACTCGGATATGGCTATCGGACTGGGACGGATCTTCGGTTTCCATTTTGACGAGAACTTCATCTATCCATTTGTCTCGAAAAATGTCACGGAATTCTGGCAGCGCTGGCACATTTCCCTCGGAACTTTCTTCCGGGACTACCTTCTTTATGTGCCGATATTCGGAAAAAGAAGACAGTACGCAAGTCTCTTCCTCGTATGGTTCTGCACGGGATTCTGGCATGGTGCGAGCTGGAATTATATCATCTGGGGACTGTACTTCGGAATGTTCATATTTTTAGAAAGGCTCATCGGAGCCAAGCGCCTTAAAAAGATACCCGCTGTCATTATGCACATATACGGAAAGCTGGTAATTATTCTCGGATTCGGTATTTTCTACTTTGATGACAAGCATGGAGGGCTTGCCGCTCTCGGTACGTTCTTCGGAAATCTCGTCGGCGCAAACGGCAACCCTCTGATCGACCCCGGCACACAGGCATCACTGCTCAACAATCTTTTCATCATCATAGCGGCGGCGGTGTTCAGCGCCCCTGTCATTCCCGCTGTACGCGCAAAGCTCCAGCAGACGGACGCGGGCGAGAACGCCATCGGTATCGCGACCGTCGTAAGCAACGTCGCAATCCTCATTCTCGCTTCACTCCTCCTCGTCAACAGCACCAACGCACCCTTCCTCTACTGGCACTTCTGAGCCACGGGAACGGTATTATCCTTAAAGGTAAAAATTCCGCTTGTGCGGTCCAATAAAAAGCATTTTATGAAAGGTAAGGTACAACCAACATGATCGAAAAAGAAGTATTCGGAATGACTGACGGCTACAAGGTGTTCCTCTTCACGCTGAAAAACAGCAAGGGAATGACGGTAAAGCTCACCAATTACAGCGGCGCTGTCGTAAGCATCATCGTTCCCGACAAGGACGGGAATTTCGCTGATGTGGTGCTCGGATATGACGACCTCGAAGGCTATGTGAACGGCACCTCATCACAGGGCGCACTCGTGGGCAGATACGCGAACCGTATCGCAAACGGCAGATTCACACTCAACGGCAGGGAGATACAGCTGCGCTGCAACGAAGGCACAAACTGTCTCCACGGCGGCATCATCGGCTACAACAAGAGGGTATGGACTGTTGACGAGACCACCGACAACAGCGTGACATTCGGCTATTTCAGCCCCGATCAGGAAGAGAACTTCCCCGGCAATGTAAAGGTAACCTGCAAATACACCCTCACGGAAGACAACGAACTGAAACTTGAATACACCGGCAGATCGGACGAGGACACGATCCTCAATCTCACCAACCATTCCTACTTCAATATCGCGGGAATACACTCCGGATCGGTACTCGGTCAGATCGTTAAGATCAACGCGGACACATACACGCCCGTTGACGGCAATCTTATCCCTACCGGCGAAATGGCACCCGTGGAGAACACGGTATTCGATTTCAGACAGCCGAAGGCTATCGGACGCGATCTCGACCAGAGCGACATCATAGGCTACGACCACAACTTCAACCTCGGCGAACCTCATGTTATGCGTGAAGCTGCTGTGGTCTATGATCCCGGCACCGGACGCGAGATGACGGTTTCCACGGACAAGCCCGCTATACAGTTCTACACCGCGATCGGACTTCAGGGCGAGATCGGCAAGGACGGCATGATGATGAAGATACAGACAGCGCTCTGTCTTGAAAGCCAGTACGCTCCCGATTCGCCGAACCAGCCGAACTTCCCGGACTGTGTACTCAAAAAGGACGAAGAATACAATTTCACAACCATCTACAAATTCAGTGTGAGAAAGTAACCCAAACCCTCCCCTTTCAGCGCGAAGCATCAAAAGTTTTTTGAAAGGGGTCCGGGGTGGTCTCCCCGCCTGGGAGGTGTCACCGAAGGTGACAGAGGGGCTGACCGACAGACAAACTTTTTTTCAAAAAAGTTTCCCCCGGTCTCAAGCGCAGCGACCAAAGCCGGCGCAGCCGACTAAACGCGGCAAAGCCGCCCGTATGCGGCGCAGCCGCCAAAAGAAAGGAACGACAGAAGAAGATGAAATACGATTTCAAGGAAATTGAACCGAAATGGCAGAAATACTGGGACGAGCATGAGAGCTTCAAGGCGGAGACAGGAAGCAGCAAGCCGAAGTTCTATGCTCTGGTGGAATTCCCGTACCCGTCGGGCGCGGGAATGCACGTCGGACATATAAAGGCTTATTCGGGACTTGAAGTAGTCAGCAGAAAGCGCAGGCTCGAAGGCTATAACGTGCTGTTCCCGATAGGTTTCGACGCGTACGGGCTTCCTACGGAGAATACCGCTATCAAGACCGGAACTCACCCGCGGGTAGTAACCGACAACAATATAAAGAAATTCACCGGACAGCTCCGCAAGGTCGGATTTTCGTTCGACTGGTCGAGAGTTGTGGATACCACCGACGAGGATTACTACAAATGGACACAGTGGATATTCCTCAAAATGTTCGAGAACGGACTTGTGTTCCGCGACAGGACTCTCGTCAACTACTGCCCGAGCTGTAAGGTAGTTCTTTCCAATGAGGATTCGCAGGGCGGCAAGTGCGATATCTGCCACAGCGAGATAGTACAGAAAGAAAAAGAGGTATGGTACCTGCGTATCACCGAATACGCTGACAAGCTCCTGCAGGGACTCGATGACGTGGATTTCCTCCCCAATATCAAGCTCCAGCAGGAAAACTGGATAGGCAAATCAACAGGCGCGTTCGTTGAGTTCAGCATAAAGGAAAACGGCGAAAAGCTGAAAATTTATACCACGCGCCCGGATACGCTCTACGGCGTTACTTTCATGGTAATGGCTCCCGAACACCCGCTTATCGAGAAGTACAGAGACTCGATAAAGAATATCGCGGAGCTGGACGCGTACAAGGAAGAATGCGCAAAGAAGAGCGAGTTCGAGCGTACACAGCTCGTTAAAGACAAGACCGGCGTGAAGATCGAAGGATTTACCGCAATCAACCCCGTGAATGATACCGAGATACCGATCTATGTCTCCGACTACGTAATGATGGGCTACGGTACAGGCGCTATCATGGCTGTGCCGGCACACGATACCCGCGACTATGAGTTTGCAACGAAATTCGGTATCCCGATAATCGAAGTCATCAAGGGCGGCGATATCTCCAAGGAAGCATATACCGGCGACGGCGAAATGGTGAACTCCGGTTCGCTCAACGGCATCACAAACAAGAAGGACGCTATCGCGGCAATGCTGAAATTCCTCGAAAGCAAGGGCATCGGTGAGGCAGGTGTTCAGTACAAGATGAAGGACTGGGCATTCAACCGCCAGAGATACTGGGGTGAGCCGATACCGATAGTTCACTGCCCGAAGTGCGGTATGGTGGCTGTTCCTTATGAAGAACTCCCGCTGAAACTCCCGCCGGTCGATAACTACCAGCCCGGCTCCGACGGCGAAAGCCCGCTGGCAAAGATAGAAAGCTTCGTGAACTGCAAATGCCCGAAGTGCGGCGGCGACGCAAAACGCGAAACGGACACCATGCCCCAGTGGGCAGGTTCGTCATGGTATTTCCTCCGTTACTGCGACCCGCATAACCATGAGGCATTCGCTTCGCAGGAAGCACTGAAATACTGGCTGCCCGTTGACTGGTACAACGGCGGTATGGAACACGTTACCCGCCACCTCATCTATTCGAGATTCTGGCACAGATTCCTCTACGATATCGGTGAAGTGCCGGTAGCGGAACCGTACGCAAAGCGTACCGCACAGGGACTTATACTCGGACCCGACGGCGTGAAGATGAGCAAGTCCCGCGGAAATGTCGTTGACCCGAATGACGTGGTCGATGAATACGGCGCAGACGTACTGCGTGTGTATGTACTGTTCATGGGCGACTACGAACAGGCGGCTCCGTGGAGCGAGAGCAGTCTCAAGGGCTGCAAGCGTTTCCTCGAAAGGATATGGGCGCTCCAGGACATCATGACCGATGACGAGGGCTACAGCAAGGAGCTTTCCGCTTCGTTCCACAGAACAATAAAGAAGGTATCCTCCGATATCGAGCAGCTCAAATTCAATACAGCCGTGGCAGCTATGATGACACTGCTCAACCAGATATCCGACAAGGGAAGCATCACAAAGGGCGAGCTCCGCACTCTGCTCATACTGCTCAACCCGTTCGCTCCGCATATCACAGAAGAAATGTACAGCAATATATTCGGCGGCATACTCTCCGAACAGAGCTGGGTGACTTACGATGAGGCGCTCTGCGTGGAGGAGACTGTCGAAATAGTCGTTCAGATAAACGGCAAGGTACGCGCAAAGCTCAATATCGCGGCTGACGCAGATCAGGACGCTATGATCGAAGCCGCTCTCGCGAACGACACGGTGAAGCCTCTTATCGAAGGTAAGACTGTCATAAAGAAGATAGCCGTTCCGAAAAAACTGGTGAATATCGTCGTAAAATAAAAGAATACGGCTCTCCCTCCGGAAACACTCCGGAGGGAGTTCTTATTTACATGATATTGTGTTTCTTTAACTTGACAATTTATAATTATGGTAGTATAATAAATATGTATGTAAAGAGACGGGCATAATGTGCCTGCCTACTTCCCGGGCATGGAGGGCAGAAATGAAGTTTTTCAGGTGGAACAAGCACTATCTCGGCTGGGGACTTACGGCATTCATAGTGATAATCGCTTCGGTGATCGTTGCCACTATGCTTGTGAATATCGAGAGCATAGGCAAGGGGATAGGAAATTTCCTGTCGGCGATAAGCCCTATCATCTACGGTATGGTGATCGCTTACCTGCTGGCTCCGGTGGTGTCCTTCTTTGAGAGGCGCGTTCTGGGCAGGATGTTCACAAAGAGCGACAAGCCCTTCGCGGAGATCGCAAATCATGATGCCGCAGGCAGCGAAAAGACAGGCAGCGAAACGACAGACAGCGAAAAGTACACACATCTGAAGCTGTATGTCCGCAATCCCCCGCGGCGCATAGTCAGCATTGTCATCACCTTCATAATATTCATCGGCATCATCGTGGGCGTGCTGGTAGCAATTATCCCTCAGCTGACGAATACGATCAAACTGCTGGTGGATAATATACCGACATATATGACAAATCTCGTTTCGTGGACGCAGGAAATGTTCACAAACTACCCGGAGATCGGCGCAGAGCTTACCAACATCATCAAGGACGCCGGCTCGACACTCCGTTCGTTCCTGAGCACCTCGATACTCCCGCAGATGGGCGATTACCTCGGATTTCTCACAAACGGCATAATGAGCCTCGTGGGACTGCTGATGAACCTCATCTTCGGCGTGGTGGTGGCGATCTACTGCCTGTACAGCAAGGAACTTTTCGCGGCACAGTCAAAGAAAGTCCTCTACTCCGCGGTGAGCATCAAGCGCGCCAACGCAATGATAACCGGCATACGAAAGATACACAGGTCGTTCGGAAACTTCATCACCGGTACGATCATCGACTCCTTCGTTGTGGGCTGCATAACCTTCATCGTCACCACGATCGCGCAGGTGCCTTTCGCACTGCTGGTGTCGGTGGTAATGGGAATTACAAATATAATCCCGTATTTCGGGCCGTTCATCGGACTCGTGCCGAGCCTGTTCCTCATTTTCATGGAAGACCCGGTAATGTGCATCGTGTTCACGGTGATCGTACTCATAATACAGAACGTCAACGGCAATATCATCAGCCCGAGGATACTCGGAGAAAGCACCGGACTTACAAGCTTCTGGGTCATTTTCGCGATACTCGTGGGGCAGGCTACATTCGGTTTCTGGGGACTGATAATAGGCATACCGCTGTTCGCGGTAATATACAGCGCATTCAAGGCTTTCGTGGCGGGCAAGCTCAGTGCAAAGGGGCTGCCGCCGGGATCCGATGAATATACCGACATAGACGTGATAAATGAAGCGGATATGACGCCGGTATCCCTGACCGAGACCCTTGCCGCCGAGCAGGAAGCAAAAGCGGCGAAGGAAGCGGAAGAAAAAGAGAACAAGCGAAAGAAGCGCGAAGAAAAGAAAGCGAGGCTTGAAGAGACTATCGGGGGCATCGTTTCCGGTCAGAATAATACGGACGGCAGGAAAAAAACTAACGGCAGCAAAAAAGGTTCCGGCAGGAAAAGGAGGTAAGGCATCATGAATATGGATAAGCTGAAAGCCGATTACGGCAATGTGCTGTGGTCGGGAAAGAAGTGCATACTGGGTATGCCGATATCATTCACAAGGTATGTTATAACCGATACGACTCTTTATACGAAGATAGGGCTGTTCAATATCAGGGAAGACGAAATGGAACTGTACCGCATTTTCGACAAGAAGTTGTCGTTCACCCTCGGACAGAGGATATTCGGCTGCGGGACTATCGCTATCGCCGCAAAGGATATAGACACACCGGAGAAAAAACTGATCTCTATAAAAAAGCCGAGAGACGTCAAGAAAATACTTGACGAGGCTGTAAGAGAACAGCGCGACAAGTACTATGTACGCGGCAGAGATATGATAGGCGGAAACGTAGATGTGCATGATGATATCATGCAGGAAGATTTTACAGAAATATAATAAAATAATGCAGCCGGATAGTGCAATATCAACAAAATTTCCGGAAAATTATAAAATTCCGTAAATTCCGTGTCACCTTTTGGCTGCAAAAATCGATTTATTATATAGGAGTGCGGCATTCGGACCGCAAAGATAGGGCTATTATTGGTACCTGCGCGGCAGGTACGGAAATTATCCGCAATGCGGAAAACAAAGAAAGGAATATCAAATGAACAAGCTGATGAAAAAAGCCGCGGCGCTGCTCACCGCGGGACTAATGGCTGCGGCAAGTCTCGGCGCCGAAGCGTTCGCGGAAAGCGGGAGCGCGGCAAGGACATCTGCCGTGAAAGTTGCCTATGAAGCAACTGTGGCAAAACCGACATACACGATCAAGGGTTCCTCAGGCGTAAGAAAACTGAAACTCTCCACCACAACGCCGGGAGCAACTATCTACTACACAACAAACGGGACCGTCCCCACAGTAAGCAGCAGAAAATATGCCAACAATACTCTGCTTCTTATCAGAAAGGACGTAAAGATCAAGGCTATCGCGGTATATGGCTCCTCCCAGAGCGCTGTTATGACAAAGACCATAAAGGTAGCCACAAAGTACGGTGATGTCACCGGCGACGGAAACATCAACCAGAACGACTACGCAAGACTTTACAACTACTTCAACGGAAAGACGACATTCGTCTGCACGGACAACGCGGACTGCAACGCGAACGGATCCCTCACAAGAGCGGATATGACCATTCTTTCCCAGTACCTTAACGGCTCTATCGCAAGACTTCCTTACAGAAACGGCGTGGTTGAGGACGAGGAGGATCCCGAGGATCCCGAAGAGCCCGAAAATACAAGCTCTTCCACAACGACCGTAAGGCTCGGCAAGCCCGGCATCACGGTATATAAGTCCCTCGGCGGCAAGAAGATAGAATTCACCAGCTCCACAAGCGGCGTTACCTTCTACTACACCCTCGACGGAACAACTCCTACCACAAAGAGCACAAAGTACAACGGTAAGTTCCTCATAAGCACATCGGGAACAAAGACCGTAAAGGTCATCTCGTACAAGAACGGTTCTGTGAGTGATGTTCAGCAGACAACAGTAACGGTCGGCTCGACATCTTCCGTATCCACTTCCGCTTCCACTTCACAGCTCTATTCCGGCAGTGCCGCAATCTCTCTCTCCTGCCCTACCAGCGGTTCGATCATATTCTATACCACAGACGGATCCGATCCCCGCACAAGCTCCACCGCGAAAACATATTATTCGGCTTTCACGATCACTCCTCAGGGAAATTCCACAAGAGTATCTGTAAAGACATACGCGCGTTCCAAGGCTAACGCGGACAGCAACGTATCCACTTTCGACTACAACTTCACCGACGCGTTCACACTGTCCGGAACTGTATGGAACGATACTCCCGGTGTCGCAAGCGTAGCGGACGGCTACAGAGCTTCCAATGAAACGGGTATCTCCGGCATCAGAGTTCTCGCGCTCAATACCAGCACCAACTCCTATGTCAAGGAGACCACCACCGACTCAAGCGGCAGCTACACACTTACAGGACTTCAGTCAAATGCCAACTACAAGGTAGTATTTGAATTCAACGGTCAGAAATACCGTCCTTATACCTCGGTAGTTCCCAACGGAAATCAGGCTCTTCTCACTGCAACTATCCCTGCTATGTCGGTAAGAAACAGCGGAGCTTACAATACCTCCAATATGTCAATGACCAACATAAACAATTATAACAGTGCCGTAACGAGCAATTATTTCAACACGACAGCAACCACTTCCAACACATACAGGACCACAACAAACAATATCAACCTCGCACTCAGCAGCAACATTTACGGTTCTCTCGCACTTTCGATCAGCAGTTCTGCCGCAAACAACTATTCTGTAAAGAATAACGACAGGCTAGTTTATACGGTAACACTTACAAACAATTCGCCGTCTGCCGCTCTCAGCGATGTGACATTAGGATTTGCGACCACCGATACGTTTGTAAACTACTCGATGATGAACTCCAACGGCTATACCGTAAGCACAGCAAGTGACGGTGTAAGAAACGGCTACCGCTATTACACTATCAGCAATCTGCTCAACAATTCCTCCCTTGCACCCGGAAAGAGCGTAAGCTTCACTTTCACAGGATATGTGCAGGCGGTCAACGGAACAAAGATCAACTGCTTTGCGGAAGTCAGCGCGTACAGATTCGCTACATCGGTTTACGATCAGTACTCAACGCCCGGCAACATGACCCCCGGAACAAAGAGAGAGAACGATGAGGCTGTTTCGCCTGTACTCACAGTTACCGACTCCACGGCATCGACTACCGTAAATTCCACGGTCTCCACAGCTACAAGAAGCTACACGATAGGTCAGGGACAGACCTGTGATTTCGACATTCTTATCACAAACATCTCCAGTACAACGGATTACATCATTTCCCCCAACATCGGGCCCGCTACCCTTGTAACATGGACTCCTACCGCATCACAGATCGGTGACAATATGCTCGTTCACTTCTCGGTAAAAGCCAATACGAGCAATACACAGGGTACCGCTTACTTCACCGTATATCTCAAGGCGGATACATCGGTCAACACCACGGTAAGCGTTACAGTCACACGCTGAGCGTGACGGTCTGAAAAAGAAAATACCTGCCGGACGGAATTACCGTCCGGCAGGTTTCTTATTATGCGGGTTTTCCGGTTTGTTCCGGAGCGGTCTTATTCCGTTCCGGCAGGTTTCGCCGTTACCGTTATGACCGCGTAATCGCCGCGGCTCGAATAGACCCTGATCTTCGCGGTACCTTCACCGACAAGTTTCACGCCGCCCTTCGTGTTCACTTTCGCCACACTGCTGTCGGAGGTGGTCCAGCGCCGTGTCCCGCTGATATTCTTTACCATTACCGCAAAATTGTAGGTACGCCCCTCGGTAAGAGTGATCTTTTTGGTGACGCGGTTGCCGCTGTCCGCTATGAATGTGTAGCCGAACCCTCTTACCGACTGGGACTTCGTAAGGCTCACCTGCACATAGTATGTTCCCTTTTTCCCGATATACATTATCTTGCCGACAACATCGGAGAACTTTCCCGTCACCGCTTTCCTGCCGTCGGAGTACAGGAGGGACAGACGCGAGGAAGAACCCGTTACGGAAGAACTGTTGTAAAAGCGTATCTTTCCGGAGTCCTTCAGGGATATCTTAAACAAGTATGTCTGTGTACCCGTCTCCGAATTGGAGAACGACGCGGAATTCAGGGAAGAAAGCTCTGTCGCTTCCGAAAGATCTGCTGCCGCCTCCGCGGATACCGCGGGCAGACAGAGCCATACAGTAAAAACAAGAAATAAAGCAATAACCGGTCTGATCCTTTTCATTCGTCTGTTTTATCCTCTTATGCTAATAAATTATGGCAGACATTCTGCCGCAAGATTATAATAACACAAATATAAATAAATTGCAAATATATCATAAAAATTTCGTCATCTTGCATATTTTTTTCTGTAAATTTGAACAAGCAAATAACAGGACAGAGGCGCCGCCCTCAACGGGAAGCGCCCCTGCCATCAGACAAATATAAGGAAAGGAACGGTACAGTATTTTGTCACGCGTTATCCTGAAGCGCGTCATATCCTGACTCGCCGGTGCGTATTTTCATAACGTCCTCGACGTCGTAAACGAAGATCTTTCCGTCACCGATATTGCCGGTATAAAGGGCATTTTTAGCTGCACTTACAACATCTTTGACCGGCACCTTGCAGACAACGACTTCTACCTTTACTTTCGGGAGAAGCTGCGGAGTTACGGGAACACCACGGTAGAACTCTGTCTTGCCCTTCTGCATACCGCAGCCCATGGTGTTGGTGACGGTCATGCCGGTGATGCCGATAGAGTACAGAGCGGATTTGAGCTGGTCGAATTTCTCCATTGAGGTGATTATGTCAACCTTTGTCATCTTCACATCGGAAGCTGTATTCTCAGCCTTGCGGTGCTGCACGGGAACAGCCTTTTCTTCCGAAACAACGGGGATCACGTTCGCAACTTCCTTTTCCTTGCCGGAAGCGGTAGTCTCGATGTGCATTGACGGGATAAAGTCCGCATACGAGGACTGCAAGCCGTGTTCTGTTGCGTCAAGTCCCACAACTTCTTCGTGACGGTTGACGCGCAGACCGATAGTTTTCTTGATTATGAAGAATGTTATAGTGATGCAGACCGCCGTCCATGCAGCCACGGTCACGAATCCGAGAGCCTGCAAACCGAGCAGTTCAACTCCGCCGCCGTAGAACAAGCCTGCGAGAACATCTCCGTTAGCGTTTGCAAGAGCGTAGCCGGGAACTGCGGGGTTTGCGAGAAGTCCGACAGCAAGTGTTCCCCATACGCCGTTGCAGAAGTGGACGGCAACAGCGCCCACAGGGTCATCTATTTTGAGTACATTATCGAGAAACCACACACCGAAGATCACGAGAAGTCCCGAAACAACACCTATCACCGCAGAGCCGAGCGCATCTACCACATCACAGCCTGCCGTAACTCCCACAAGTCCCGCGAGAGAGGCGTTCAGACACATTGAAACATCGGGCTTGCCGTATCTTAACCAAGTAAATATCATACACACGACAGTTGCCACAGCCGGAGCGATAGTTGTTGTTACGAAGATAGAGCCGAGCTGACCGCCGGAAGTCGCAGCCGCGCCGTTGAAGCCGTACCAGCCGAACCAGAGAATAAAGCAGCCCAGTGCGCCGAGTGTCAGTGAATGTCCGGGGATAGCTTTCGGCTTTTTGTCCTTGTCGAACTTGCCGATTCGGGGTCCCACCATTGCAGCGCCGATTATCGCACAGACGCCGCCTACCATGTGTATCGCGCAGGAGCCTGCGAAGTCATGGAAACCGAGCTGTACGAGCCAGCCGCCGCCCCATACCCAGTGCGCTTCTATCGGGTATATCACAAGGCTGATAACGCCCGAATAAATGCAGTACGACAGGAATTTCGTGCGTTCAGCCATTGCGCCGGAAACGATAGTTGCCGCAGTCGCGCAGAACACGAGATTGAACACGAAGGGCGACCAGTCGAAATGCGCATAGTCGGTGAATACGCCGAGTGTGGGCATTCCGCAGAACCCGCCGAGCACGTCCTCGCCCATCATCAGACCGAAGCCGAGAAGTGCGAACACGACGGTGCCGATACAGAAATCCATGAGGTTCTTCATTATGATGTTGCCCGCGTTCTTCGCACGGGTAAAGCCTGTTTCCACCATTGCGAAGCCTGCCTGCATGAAGAATACCAGCGCGGCTCCGATGAGGTACCAGATGCCGAAAATCTCGTTGTCAACCGTCTGAAGCATTTCATTTACTTCAACCATAAGTCATCTTCCTTTCTTTATGCAAATGGGGCAGGACAGAGTTATTCTCCGTCAAGCCCCATTGCTTGTTTCTACACATTTTATTTCAGTTTGATTTATGTATCTTCTCTTCAAATTTGTTCTTTTCGCCGCAGCCGCTCACATCTGCCGGATATTCTCCGGTGAAGCAGCCGTGGCAGATATCGCATTTCGTAAGCGCCTTTGCGTCCTCTACCGACAGGTACGCGAGACTGTCCGCGCCTATCGCTCCACCGATCTCCGTAATGTCCGCGTACCTGCACGCTATAAGGTTTTCCTGCGAGTCGATGTCCGTCCCGAAATAACACGGAAACCTGAACGGCGGGGAGGAAATGCGCACGTGGACTTCCGCCGCGCCCGCGCTTCTGAGCAGCCTCACTATCCGGGCGCTCGTCGTTCCGCGGACTATCGAATCATCTACCATTACCACGCGCTTTCCGGCTACGGCGCTTGCGACCGCGTTCAGCTTGATGCGCACCGCGTCGCGGCGTTCGGACTGTTTCGGCTGTATGAAGCTGCGCCCGATGTAGCGGTTCTTGACGAAGCCTGTCGTGTATGGTATGCCGCTTTCCGCAGAGTAGCCGAGTGCCGCGTCAATGCCGGAATCCGGGACTCCTATCACGATATCCGCGTCCGCAGGTGCAGACCTTGCAAGCGCCTTTCCCGCGTTCATGCGCCATTCGTGAACAGGCATTCCCTCGATCACCGAGTCGGGTCTTGCAAAATAGATGCACTCGAACACGCAGAGACTTTGCCTGCCGCCGCAGTGCGTTTCTATGCTCTTTATCCCGTCCGCGCCGATAACCACTATCTCACCCGGCTTTATGTCCCGCAGCACCGTGCCGCCCACGCTCTCTACCGCGCAGGATTCCGAGGCTGCGATATACCCGCTGTCCGTTCTGCCGAGAACAAGCGGCCTGAACCCGTTCGGGTCACGGAACGCTATCAGCTTTGTGGCGGTCATAAGCACGCATGAATACGCGCCTTTGATGTCGTTCATCGCAAGCTCCACGGCTTCCTCGGTCGAGCCGCATCTAAGCCGCGCCGCTACTATGGAATAGGCTATGGCTTCGGTGTCGGAAGTGCCGTGGAATATCGCGCCGCCAAGCTCGAACCTGCGCCGCAGCTGCTCCGCGTTGGTGAGGTTGCCGTTGTGGGCGAGGGACATATTTCCCTTGATGTGGCGGACGACAAGGGGCTGGAAGTTTTCGGGACTGCTGCCGCCCGTGGTGGAGTAGCGCACATGACCGACGGCGATATTTCCCGCGCCTAACACCTGCAAGTCGGTTTCTCCGAATACTTCATGCACAAGTCCGGCGCCTTTGCGGTGCCGCATTATGCCGTCGTCGCAGACCGAGATACCGCAGCTTTCCTGACCGCGGTGCTGGAGCGCGTACAAGCCGAGATAGACCTCGTGCGCCGCGTCGATCGGAGTGTCGGAGTAAATGCCGAACACCCCGCATTCTTCGTTTATCTTCCTCATCTCACGTCAAACAGCAGTTCGCCGTAGGTGGGTATCGCCCAGTATTCCGCCGCTGTCAGTGTTTCCGCCTTGTCTATGTACTTACGCAGCTCGTTCATCGCCGGTATGACCTCGTCCTTGCAGACGAACGCGCTCCTGATGACATCATCTTCCCCGACTGCTTTTCCGAGTGTCGCCTCAAGGTCTTTCAGCGCGTGGAACGCTTTGCCGAGCAGGTCGGAGAGCTGTGACGAAATTTCTGTTTCATACGCCGAAACATTTGTGCTGTTCAGGTACCTTATGTACTTGCTGATGCACGGGAGCAGGTCGTGGTATGCCATATCCGTCATTGTACGGGCTTCTATCTTTATCAGCTTTTCATAAGCTTCAAAGAGGATTTCATTTCTCGATCTCATTTCCGCTTCGGAGAACACCTTATGTGAAGTGAACAGCGCCACATTCTTTTCGTCGAGCCAGTGCGAGAGCGCGTCGGGAGTGGTCCTGAGATTGGAAAGTCCGCGCTTTTCCGCTTCCGCTATCCATGCGTCGTCGTAGCCGTTGCCGTTGAAGATTATGCGCTTATGCTCCTTTATCGTTCTCTGAATGAGATCGTGCAACACGGCAGTGAAATCCTGCTTGTTTTCAAGCTCATCGGCAAACTGTTTCAGCTCTTCGGCAACTACCGTGTTCAGTACCACGTTCGGACCGGAAACGGACGCGGCACTGCCGAGCATACGGAACTCGAACTTGTTGCCGGTGAACGCGAAAGGCGAAGTGCGGTTGCGGTCGGTGGTGTCCTTCGGGAACTTCGGGAGGACATGGACGCCGACTTTCATCAGCTCTTTTTCCTTGCCGCCGTATGGTTCGTCTTTCTCTATCGCTTCGAGTATTTCGGTGAGTTCTTCACCGAGGAATACCGAGATAACGGCGGGAGGCGCTTCATTTGCGCCGAGCCTGTGGTCATTTCCCGCGCTCGCGACGGAAATCCTCAGCAAGTCCTGATACTCGTCAACAGCCTTTATTACAGCGCAGAGGAAGAGTAAGAACTGCGCGTTCTCGTGGGGCGTATCGCCCGGTTCGAGCAGGTTCACGCCGGTGTTGGTGCTTATCGACCAGTTGTTGTGCTTGCCGGAGCCGTTCACGCCGTCAAACGGCTTTTCGTGCAGGAGACATACAAGTCCGTGCTTCTTTGCCACTTTCTGCATGATCTCCATTGTGAGCTGGTTGTGGTCGGCGGCGATGTTGGTAGTCGCGAATATCGGTGCAAGCTCATGCTGTGCGGGTGCGACCTCGTTGTGTTCGGTCTTTGCGAGAATACCGAGCTTCCAGAGTTCCTCGTTCAGCTCTTTCATGAATGCCTGAACGCGAGGCTTTATCACGCCGAAGTAGTGGTCTTCAAGCTCCTGTCCTTTCGGGGGCATCGCGCCGAACAGCGTGCGCCCGGTGTATATAAGGTCTTTTCGCCTGTCGTAGTCTTCTTTATCCACAAGGAAGTATTCCTGTTCGGGACCGACGGTGGTTTTTACGGAAGTCACGTCCTCATTGCCGAACAGCTTCAATATCCTCATAGCCTGCCTGTTGACAGCCTCCATTGACCTGAGGAGCGGGGTCTTCTTGTCAAGCGCTTCTCCGCCGTAGGAGCAGAACGCTGTGGGAATACACAGAACGCCGTCCTTTATAAAAGCGTAGGAAGTGGGGTCCCATGCGGTGTAGCCGCGTGCCTCGAATGTTGCGCGAAGCCCGCCGGAGGGGAAAGACGAAGCGTCAGGCTCGCCCTGTATAAGCTCTTTGCCGGAGAACTCCATTATCACGCTGCCGCCCTGCGAGGGGGAGATGAAGCTGTCGTGCTTCTCGGCGGTGATGCCGGTCATGGGCTGGAACCAGTGGGTGTAGTGTGTGGCGCCCTTTTCGATAGCCCATTCCTTCATGGCGTTCGCTACTACCGCCGCGGCTGCCGGGTCAAGACGCCTGCCGTTGTCCATTGTGTTCTTGACAGCCTTGAAAGTTTCTTTCGGCAGTCTTGCTTTCATCACGTTTTCGTTGAACACGTTTTCTCCGAAATAGTCTGCAACATTCTTCATAACAGATGTTCCTTTCTTATTTGAAATGTCGGTATAAAGCGAAAGGCGCCGGAGAGGATCAGATCCTCTGCCAGCGCCTTTGCCGTTCCACAATTTGTATTATAGCACAGACGTTTCGATTTGTCAATAGATTTTTGCAATTATTTATTTTATATCCTGCAAAATATTTCATAGGCAGCGGTTCATATATTTAGCAATAATTAACTAAATACCGCTTTTTCACAACATTCGGCGGTATATAATCTTATTATGGATTATGAATTATATAAAACATTTAAAATTCAAAAATCCGATCATTTTGATCTTTTTGCAGACCATTAAAATTCCGTGTTACGGCTTTGGGGCTGACCGACAGACCACGCCTGTGCGATCCAGCCGCGCAGGCACCGCGGCGGAGACTTCCCCGATACGCAGAAAAGCGCGGCCTGTTTTGCAGGTCACGCCTTTTTCAGTGAACTCAGTTTTTCGTCGTATATACGCAGCACATCATCGGCAAGGAATGCGATGATGAGCCTGCTTTTGCCCGCGTCGTCAAGCTCGCGTCCGAGAAGCTCCCGTATCGTGCGCATCTTGCTGTTGACGGTATTGCGGTGGACTTTCCCGATAGCGGCAGTCTCGTTGACGCTGCTGTTGTTTTCGAGATATACCCGCAGGACACGGGCAAGATCGGTGCCGTGCTCAGCGTCATGATCGAGCAGCGCGCCGAGATTTTCCCTTACATAAGCACGGAGTATGCCCATATCCCTCACTCCGAGAATAAGCTTCATAATGCCGATATTCCGGTAATATTCGCGGCTCCTGCCCGAAATCACAGCGGATACCATTGCCGCTTCCGCCTGCTCATACGCGGCGGCGATGCCGTCAAGCCCTGCCCCGCTCTCCGAGACGCCGGTGAACACAGCCGTCCCGCTCATCGGCAGCGCCGCTTCCACGATCTGTCCGCACAGGGACTTTATCTCCTCGCCGCCGCAGTTCCGGCAGACCGCCGCAAGTATGCCGTTATGGACGAACACGACCGGACGGGAGGCCGAATTCGCGGAACTGTCACCGATGGAATTGCGGGCGATAAGCTCCGAGGGGTCGGCAGGCTCGCCGCTCCCGGACATCAGGCACGAGCATATCACCGTGTACCTGTCGCTGTCGGTAAATCCGGCGCGCACAAGAAGCTTGGAGTGGGTCTTCAGCGCGGAATGGTCGGCAAATATCGCCCTGAAAGCGTTTATTATCGCATGGTCGTGCCTTTCCGCTCCCACTATTTTCCGGCAGAGGTCGTATGACAGATCAAGTATTTCCGTACCCCTTTCCGCGGTGAACAAAGGAAAGGCGTTATGTTCGCAGAAAAGCATCACGTCTTCCGGAACTTCCGGGATATTCCCGCCGAGAGCGATAACGACGCCTGCCGCGCCCGCCTTTTTCAGCATTCTCACAAATCCTGCGAGCCACTTTGTGTCGGGGTGTCCGGCGCCCGTGGTGATAATGAGTTCATTCCCGTGAAGAAACGGCTTTGAACCGTTATCCTCAAGTATATGCACCCAGCGTATAGTGTTGCTCAGCCCGACGCTTCCCGCTATAAGATCCACGGAGAATTCCCTTTCGGCATTCTCAAGAAGCTTCATAAGTGTTACAGCCATTCCGTCACCTCATTCCGCAAGTGCCGCAGCACACGCAGACTGCCGTTTCCGCTGTGCGCAGGCACATCATCTATAAGAGAAAAGGCGCGGTACTCAGATGCACCGCGCCCTTCCTTTTCAGCCAACTATATATAAGACAGGTCAGCAAATTGAGAAGCATACCGCGTCATTTTCCATACAGGACGCATCGCTATCCGTTATCCGGCTGCCGTCTAAAGTCCGGTATCATGTCCGGGCAGCGGGTATAAAATCAGAAAAGGCGCGGACAGGATATGATCCCATCAGCGCCATTGCCGATCTTTTACATATTTTATTATAATACATTCCGATAAATTTGTCAACAGTTTTCTGCAAGTTTTTTAAAACAACTTGCAATTTAAAGACCGGCGGGCAAGTCCGCAAAATGTGCTGGAGCACATTCACAATACCTTTTATAATAATATAAACAGCCGTTTGTAATATGTCACATATTGCCCTTGATCTGACAGCGTTTGTTTCGTTGATTTCAACAAATATGCAGGATTTAAAAATTAATCCTGCATTTTTATTGACATTTATACCCGCAAATGATAAAATCATCACATTGAATGAAATTTAGATCCGTTCCATATTTCAAGGGGGGCATCAGAATGAATTACAAAGAAGGCGACGTCCGGATCCCTGCCGGCTGCGCGATAAGCGGCTTCATAAACCGTGACGGCAGACGCGTGAGCGGTGCGGACATCGTAAAGTCCATTTCATATATGCATGACCGCTCAAACGGTCTCGGAGGCGGATTTGCGGGCTACGGCATCTACCCGGAGTACAAGGATCACTACGCTTTCCATGTCTTTTATGACAACACGGAAGCCCGTGTAAAAACAGAGGAATTCCTCGACCGTCACTTTGATATCATCAACCTCAGCCGTATCCCGATACGGCACATTCCGGAGATCAAGAATGAACCGCTTATATGGAGATATTTTCTGGATCCGCGTCCCACAAAGCTCGCTTCTTCCCAGCTCGACGAGAAGGAATACGCGGTGCAGTGCGTTATCCGCATAAATACGGAATTTGACGGCGCGTATGTGTTCTCCTGCGGGAAGAACATGGGCGTATTCAAGGCGGTGGGATATCCGGAGGACGTGGGCAGGTTCTACCGGCTGGACGAGTACGAGGGCTACGCGTGGACGGCGCACGGACGCTATCCCACAAACACCCCCGGCTGGTGGGGCGGCGCTCACCCGTTCGCGCTGCTGGACTACTCGATCGTGCATAACGGCGAGATCAGCTCATACGACGCGAACCGACGATTTATAGAGATGTTCGGGTACAAATGCACGCTGCTCACCGATACCGAGGTCATCACATACATATTCGACTGGCTGAACCGCAAGCAGAAGCTGTCGCTCGAAGATGTGGCAAGCGTCATTGCCGCCCCGTTCTGGAGCAAGATAGACAGCATCGCAAAGACCGACCCGAAGCGTGCCGCAAAGCTGCGGTATCTCAGACAGGCTATGTCCGGGCTGCTGATAACCGGTCCGTTCTCCATAATACTCGGCTACACCGGAGGGCTTATGGCGCTCAATGACCGGCTGAAACTGCGGTCAATGGTGGTCGCCGAAAAGGACGATACCACATACATCGCAAGCGAGGAATGTGCGATACGCGCAATATGCCCCGACTGCACGAACGTGTGGTCGCCAAAGGGCGGAGAGCCCGTCATTATCACTCTCAGCGAGGAGGGTAAAAGAAGATGCCTGTGAACTATTTTCCCGCGGAGTTTGAAGTTCTCCGCAACTACGATAAATGTATAAGCTGCCGTGCCTGTGAGCGGCAGTGCGCAAACGAAGTCCACTGCTACGACAGCGATCTCGGCAGAATGACAGCGCACGAAAACAAATGTGTTGACTGCCAGAGGTGCGTCTGTATCTGTCCCACGGGTGCGCTGAAGATACGCCCGAACGAGAACGCGTTCCGCAAGTCCGCGAACTACACACAGTCCCTCATGACCGAAGCGTACAGGCAGGCGGGGACAGGTTCCGTCCTGCTCTCGTCAATGGGTACTCCGAAAGACTACCCCGTTTACTGGGACAAAATACTGCTGAACGCTTCGCAGGTCACGAACCCGCCGATAGACCCGCTGCGTGAGCCTATGGAGACACGCGTTTTCCTCGGAAAGAAGCCGACAAAGATGAAGTTCGACAAGAACGGCGAGCTTGACACCACGCTTGAACCGTCGCTGACGCTCAACGTTCCGATAATGTTCAGCGCCATGTCCTACGGCTCAATTTCCAAGAACGCGCATGAGAGCCTTGCCCGTGCCGCCGAGGAACTCGGAACGTTCTACAATACCGGCGAGGGCGGCTTGCACAAGGACTTTTACAAGTACGGTGCGAACACGATAGTGCAGGTCGCGTCGGGGCGTTTCGGCGTACACAGGGACTATCTGAACGCGGGCGCGGCAATTGAAATTAAAATGGGGCAGGGTGCAAAGCCCGGCATCGGCGGTCATCTGCCCGGCGAGAAGATAAAGGAAGACGTGGCGCACACCCGAATGATACCGCGCGGGACGGACGCGATAAGCCCCGCTCCTCACCATGATATTTACAGCATCGAAGACCTGCGGCAGCTGATTTTCTCGGTAAAAGAAGCTACCGAGTACAAAAAGCCGGTCATCGTCAAGATCGCCGCAGTCCACAATGTTGCTGCCATTGCTTCCGGCGTTGCGCGGTCGGGCGCGGATATTATCGCCATAGACGGCTTCCGTGGCGGCACGGGCGCTGCTCCGACGCGCATACGCGACAACGTGGGGATCCCGATAGAGCTTGCGCTTGCGGCGGTTGACGGACGTTTGCGCCATGAGGGCATACGCAACGAAGTTTCTATCGTCGCGGCAGGCTCTATCCGGTGCAGTTCCGACGCGGTAAAGGCGATAGCACTGGGTGCGGACGCGGTCTATATAGCTACCCCGGCGCTGCTCTCGATGGGCTGTCACCTGTGCAGAAGCTGTCACACCGGCAAGTGCAACTGGGGCATTGCTACCCAGAACCCCGAACTCGTCAAGCGCCTGAACCCCGACATCGCGTACAAGCGCCTTGTCAACCTCGTGACCGCCTGGAACCACGAGATACAGGAAATAATGGGCGGTATGGGCATCAACTCGATAGAAGCGCTGCGCGGCAACCGGCTCATGCTTCGCGGCATAGGCTTGACCGAAAAGGAGCTGCAAATTCTCGGAATCCTTCACGCAGGAGAATAAAGATATGAAAAAAGTATATGTGAACGAAGAAAGGTGCCTCGGCTGTCATCTGTGCGAGTATTACTGCGCATTTGCGAACTCCGGGGAAACTGAATTTTACAAGGCTTTCAAGCTCGGCAGAAACGCGGTTCCACGTATAAAAGTCGAGGACGGGAACGGAATAAATTTCGCGGTGCAGTGCCGTCACTGCGACGACCCGCTCTGCATGAAAAACTGCATTGCGGGAGCTATCAGCAAGGTTGACGGCGTGGTGAAGATCGACCATGAAAAGTGCGTCGGCTGCTTCACCTGCGTGCTGTCATGTCCCTACGGCTGTGTAGCGATCGGAAAGGACGGTCACAGCGCCGCAAAATGTGAATTGTGTACGGTAAATGGTGGAACTCCCGCCTGTGTGAAGAACTGCATCAACGGCGCTATCGTATTTGAGGAGAGGGGTGAAACGGCATGAAGTACGATTACGTTATTGTCGGCAACAGTGCCGCCGCTGCGGGCTGTATTGAGGGCATACGCGAGCATGACAAAAAAGGAACGATCGCGGTGATCTCGGACGAAAAATATCACATCTACTCCCGCCCGCTGATATCCTATCTGCTGAAAGGCGACGTGACGGAAAGCCGTATGCGGTACCGCCCCGCGGACTTTTACAAGGTGAACGGCGTTGAGACTTTGCTTGGAAAACGTGCAGTTTCGGTCAACAGCAAAACTAAAGTTGTCGGGCTTGAAACGGGTGAGAAAATCGAGTATGGGAAGCTGCTTCTTGCGACAGGCTCAAAGCCGTTCGTCCCGCCCATGGACGGGCTTGACAGCGTTAAAAACCGTTTCGGTTTCATGAAACTCGACGACGTTAAGGGCATTGAAAAGGTCATGAAAAAGGGCGCAAAAGTGCTTATCATCGGCGCGGGTCTGATCGGACTGAAAGCTGCCGAAGCTCTGGAGCATTACGGCTGCGACATGACTGTTATCGACCTTGCGGACAGGATATTGCCGTCAATTCTCGACAAGCAGACATCGGAAATAATGCAGAAGCATATCGAAGCACACGGCGTGAAATTCCTGCTGAACACAAGCGCTAAGTGCTTCAACAAAAATACCGCGACCCTCACAAACGGTGAGAATTTGCAGTTCGATATCCTGATAACGGCGGTCGGAGTCCGCCCGAATACGGAGCTTGCGGAAAGCGGAGGAGCAAAGGTCGAAAGAGGAATTCTCACCGACAAAAAGCAGGCTGTCAAGGGCGTGAAAAACATCTGGGCGGCGGGAGACTGCACCGTGTCCGAGGACATCACGACAGGCACTTCCCACATCATAGCGATCATGCCGAACGCCTATGCGCAGGGACTTGTCGCGGGGCATAATATGGCGGGTGCGACCGACAAGTTCGAGCGGGCGTTCCCGATGAATGCGATCGGATTTTTCGGCTTGCACATAATCACAAGCGGCAGCTACACCGGCGACTGCTATGAAGAGATCGACGGCGGGAACGTGAAGAAGCTGTTCAGCGCGGATAACAGGCTGCGCGGGTTCATTCTTATGGGTGACAGGATAGCAAGAGCGGGCATCTACACCGCACTGATACGCGAACAGACAGACCTCACGACCGTCGATTATGAACTGCTTTGCAAGGCTCCGCAGCTTGCGGCGTTTGCAGAAGAAAAGAGACAGGAAATACTTGCAAAAGGGGGGGCGGCGTAATGAAGATAAATGCTGAAAATCTTAGCTTCCGTGAGCTGAACGAGAAGATCAGAAGCTCGAAAAGCCGGAAGATCGAGATAGAGAATATGCTCGGACAGCGATACACCGGGAGCGGCTGCACCGGCAAGGACATACACATTTCGGGTATTCCCGGAAACGCCCTCGGCGCGTACCTGACCGAGTGCGACATAACGGTTTACGGCAACGCGCAGGACGCTGTGGGCGACGCGATGAACGACGGCACGA
>CAMVGH010000022.1 GCA_947166945.1 uncultured Clostridia bacterium | reverse complement strand
CCTCTCTGATCTTCATTTCTGCACTCTGCTGATTTACTTTTTCGCTCATGATAAATTCTCCTTTCGGTAAGGGCTTGTCGGCACTGAGCCTGGCAGCCATGTCTGGTTTGAATACTGGAAAATGAAACGAGAAGTATCGGAAGTTTTCTTTTGTATGTACCGCGTCCTTGCGGTGCTTTGGAAAACTTCCTTATGACATCCTTGTCTTAGTGCGGATGTTTTTCGCGAAAAAACAAAAACTCGTCTCAAAGAAATGATCTTTGAGACGAGTATCAAGTACTTGATTACCCGCGGTACCACTCAAATTGTGCCGCTATTGCGTAACACCACTTCAGACTCCAGCAAGTCCTATTCATTAACGCAGAATCACGGGAACGCTTACTTTAGTGTTCGGCATTCCGGCTCAGAAGGGATACATCAGAACGCATATCACCGACTCACACCTACCGTCGGCTCTCTGGAGACATTGGCGATCCTCTGCGTGTCTTCCTCACAGCTTATGTTTGGATTATATCACACAATAATTCATTTGTCAATACATTTTTAAAAAATTTTTGGAATTGTCGAAGATCATGGTTTAACGAATTATCGAATGTTCGATGTTTCGTTTACTGAAGTATTCTCTACAAGCGTTATTATTTTCATTGGTTTTTACATCTCACTCGATCTTAAATAAATAACCGGCGGCAATTCCAGCCGCAGCCGAAAATATAATTACGAATATCGGGTGTACCTTTTTAAAGGCAAGAATAGCACTGATAACAAATATTCCGAAGAAAACCCAAAGTGTTATGTCTGTAAAGCTAAACGCTTGTAATCCGTTTGGAATGAATACTGTTCTGCCTACAGACAGAAATGCAGCACCGATCAATCCGACAACCGCCGGTTTTATTCCAAACATTATGCCTTTTACAGCTTTGCTATTCTTATAAATCTCAAAACATTTGGCAATTATGAGTATTATTATAAATGACGGCAGTATAATTCCAAGAGTAGCTATTAATGCACCGAGGACACCGTAAGTTCTCATTCCCACGAATGTCGCCATATTCACAGCGAGCGGTCCCGGCATGCTCTCACTTAACGCTACGAAATCAACAAGCTCCGCTTGTGTCAGCCAACCGTGCTGTTCTGCATCATACTGTATCATTGCGATCATAGGATAACCGCCGCCGAATGTGAAAGCACCTATTTTCAGAATTGTCAGGAACAGATCAATCAATATCATCGCTCTGCTCCTTCCTGTTTATCAGCGACCATAACAGACCGAAAAGCCCACAGCCGATGATGGTGAAGCCGAACGACTACTACGGAAAAAGCCTTCTGGTAGACGGTTATTTTGATACGATGTACCTTGAAGAGTTTCAGTCGCGTTATTATTTCGTTGTAGTACCGGATGCAACAGCTTGCTGTGTTCAGGGACTTGAATTCAAGCTGCCCGAGGGAAATGTCTATCCCGACGATTACCTCGAAGCGGGAACAGATATCCGTGTTCGCGGTGTTCTCGGAAGCTATGAGGAAGCCGGACAGACCTATGCGTATATACAGGCGGATAAGATGAGTATTTTGTGACGTGTCTTACTATTTCTTCATATCCCTTACATACTCATCATACTCAACGTCCCCGTCAAGCGCCTTGTTTCGCATAGCAATAGCATAATCCGCCCACTTCTGAAACTCAGCCTGCGTCATTTTCTTTTTGAGGTAGCGGAGCGTATCGAAGGTTTCTTTGTATGCGCGCGTCGTGCGCGCCTTTGGAAACCTTCTTCATGACATCCTGTCATGCGTACTTTTGATTCTGCAAAATGGGACCCTGACCCATTTTCGACTATGTAAATTCGCAGAATTTCATGAAGGGAGAGAAGAAATGCGAACAAACAGAAAGCATAAGGTCTTGACGTTCACCTTTGACGAGTGGGCAAAAATAGAGAAGCTCGCTGCGAGGTGTAACATGAAGACTGCAACATTTATCAAAACTTCCGCACTGAAGGGTAAGGTGTTCGTGATCGACCTGAAAGAAAACCATGATTATGTGGTTGCACTTAACAGGATCGGCTCGAACATAAATCAGATCGCACGGATAGCAAACGAGACCGGGTACATTCGCCCGGACGACCTTGCAAGGCTCGACGAATTCAAGGAGGAAATTTGCCGTATATCAAAGTTATATCAATCAAAGATTCAGTCGCTGGCTGCCTGAATTACATTGCCAACACTGAGAAAACGGAAGATAGGGAATTGCTGACGGGCATCAACACTTTCGCAGATCTGAAAGAGGCTTTGTAGGATTTTAAACTTATCTACGAGGTGTGTTCACACAGTTGCTTCACCAATGTTTAGCTTGTATAAAAGTTAGACCCGTACCGCTTTTGACGGTACGGGTAACTATTTTTCATTTCGTTTTTATCCTATCGACTTATAAACGAAATGCGCACATATAATGCCGTGAGTATCAAGCTCCTCTTGACCTTCTTCTCGGGTATAGTTTTTAGCGTTTGGATATTCGTCTGCATTTACATTCCAAACGAGAGTATTTTCATCTTCGTAAATAATACCTAAATAAGCACCAATATCGCTATTATCGTTTTTAAGAGTATCCCATGCATCATTAACTGCAATAAACGGTATATTATCCATAATTTTGTATTCTACCGGCGCAGTGTTCCAGTCAACAGCATTACCGTTTTCAAAGGTCTCTTTTCTCTCGAAACCAAAGAATTGCAGCGTATTATCATCAAAGACCTCGATATAGCAGTCGTCGGCATACCCGTCCACTGTTTCAAGATAGTAACGCCCTACCTTTAGTTCGGTGATGAGATCGCTCTCTTTAAAACCGATCCTGTATACCTCGTGTATCACAGCACCTGTCAGCGCTAATACGGCTGCTATTATAACAGGTATTATGACATACTTTTTTGAAAATCTTATTTTGCTTTTTTTGTTTTGTTCTTTCATATTATCAGCCCTTTCCCTGACATATTTTATTATCATATCCCTGTCGGGACACGGATTTGTTTCCAGCATAACAGGGATCGTCCTGTCAAAAAATTCTTTGTTATTCATCATTGTTCAGCCCCCTTTTTTCAATAAGTTTCTTTAACTGCTTTCTGCCTCGTATGAGCCTTGCCGATACAGCATCTTCACTTATTCCGATTATTTTTGAGATCTCGGAGCAGGAGTATTCCTCATAGTAATACAGATATAGCACGAGCCGATTGTTTTTATTAAGCTTTTGCATTATATGCAGCAGTCTGCCGTTCTCTTCTTTTTGTCCGGTATATTCTATATCATCGGCAGCTTCAAGTGGCTGTGAAAACCTGTACCAGTGGGAACGCAGAATATCTTTGCATTCGTTTATCGCACATCTTAACAGCCAAGCTCTTATGTGTTCATCATCAATAAAATCTCCGGAATAAGTATATAGCTTAAGAAACACATTCTGTGTGACATCTTCGGCATCTTGTCTGTTTTTTAGATAACACAGAGCGGTAGTATATACCTTTGTAAGATTAAGATCAACATAATGCTCAAACTCGCAGTCAGTCAAATCAACTTCACCTCTCTTTCTGTGAAAGGACCTTTCATATATATAACGAATAAGCCGTTCAAAATCCGACACATTTTTTAAATTCAGCATTATTACCAGTATTATACATCATTTTTAAAGCAATTGCAACAAAAGTAAGCGCTCGATACTTTATCCGTTATAGTATAGTTATGAGCGCCTTTGGGAAATAACGAAGTAAAAGATTAGTCATAGGGATCGGTTCAAAAATGGGTATACTATATTTAGAATTGCAAAGTTAAAAAACATTGATGATAAATTATGAATTATGTTTACGGAGTTGCACCGTAGCCGAGACTACGGACGAACAGATCAGGGCTCTTGCAGCCAGCTTCTACCCGACTATTCGGGCGTACTACGATACCGAGGAAGGGAAGAAGATGTTCGAGGAATTCATGGACGCGCAGAATGTGGGGGATAACAAGCCTGCTGCGTGATTATAGCAAAACCAATCCGCCTCTAAACGGGGCGGATTGGAAATCTGTTAATTATTTCACATATACTATTATAATATAGTATTCAGAAAAAAATATCAAAATCATGCTTTAAACTATTGAAATCGTGATTAAAGTGTGCTATAATAGGGAAAAGAGACGATCAAGGAGGATAGAAAACTATGAAAGCAGTGATTTATGCAAGATATTCATGTGACAATCAGCGCGAGGAAAGCATTGAGGGTCAGCTTCGTGAGTGCAGGGCTTTTGCCGAGAAGAAGGACATGACCATCATCGGAGCATACATTGACCGTGCTATGTCAGCTAAGACGGACAACCGCCCGGAGTTTCAGCGTATGATATCCGAGAGCAGCAAGGGGCTTTTCGAGACCGTGATCGTGTGGAAGCTCGACCGTTTTGCCCGTAACCGTTATGACAGCGCCCGTTACAAGATGTTGCTTCGAGCTTGAAAAGTCGGTAAATGAGAGAATAGCAAGATTGTTTGGATAATTGATTTTCCGGACGCGTCTGGAAAATTTGTGTTATGCAGCAATTATTGTTTGTGAGGTTAATATCATGCGTGAAATGAAAGACAGCGGGATTATTTGGTGCAATAAAGTACCTGTTAATTGGGATATATTGCGTATAAAGTATATTATGTTTGAGCGTAAAGAGAAAACCAAGACAGGATTAGAAGAGCCTTTATCGGTAACACAAAAATATGGAATTGTTAAATCTAAAGATATTGAAGTGGCAAACCCTTCTATTTCGTATGATGACTATGTTGTTGTAAGTAAGAATGATATCGTATTTAACAAATATAAGGCTCATTCTGGTGTGTTTTTTGTTACGCCGTATGATGGTACTTGTTTTGGGAACACGTAAAGCAGAAAGTGTTAATAGAGCTAAGACAATGGCTCACTATGAAAAGCTTAGAGTGCGTGAGTTATTAAGCCCTAATCCTACATTAGCAAATGAGCTTGTTTTCTCTCCTCTTGAGGATTGGAATATGACAACCTCCGAGTTCCTTTACACTCTTTTTACAAATGAAATATCATTGGAGAGAAGTAAAATCAAGAGATTGGATTTTGTGCCATTTAAGAAAAATAATCAAATATAATTCTACTAAATCTTACAGATATTACTTTAGCTATTCAAGAAGTATTTTCATAGACAATCGAGTTTTGACCTTTAAGGAGAGAGAATGACCATAGCCAACAGAGAAGTGAATATTTATCCCGCCGCAAAGGCAGGCAGTCCCCTTGTGGTATTCAATGCGTTCGAGGACGAGGGTGCGGCTGTCCATGCCGAGTTGATGAAACTGACGACAGCTGACTTTTCGTTTGCCACTATCAACATCACCGACTGGAACGCAGACCTTTCACCGTGGGCTATACCTCCGGTGTTTAGGAATGACGAATCGTTCACGGGCGGGGCTGACGCATATCTGGAAACACTGACAGGGGAGATCATACCTACAATTATCGGAGAGTTGGGCAGCGAGCCTGCGTATATCGCTTTGGCGGGATATTCGCTCGCGGGACTGTTTGCCGTGTACGCTATGTACCGGACGGACAGGTTCGCAAGAATAGCAAGTGCATCCGGTTCAATGTGGTTTCCGGGGTTCATGGACTTCGTGAAGACGCATAAGCCGGCGGCATTTCCCGAAAAGCTGTATTTGTCGCTCGGAGACAAGGAAGCACGGACGCGTAAGCATATATGATTATAGTAGTATGTTCTTGTAGGAGAATGGTCTGCATAAGTTGGTTTGGTATAACCGATTAGCTGACAGTATAAAATATTACATTTTGTTATAGGACGACGGACTTTTGAGCGGTGTTTGGTGCAACCTAAAAGTTGAGGTTCCTGCAAAATGAAATGCAGGAACCGAAACAATTTTTAGTGGGGCAACCACTAAAAATTGGAAAGTATAAGAGCTGCGAAGCAGATCATGTATACATTTCTATGCTTGCAAATATATGATTTTTTCAGTAGAATACGTACACCGCCTTTTTACATTTTTGCCTTGCCCCCTACCCAGATTTTTGCATGAGCTTCATTCAGAAATGGCAAGCCTGCACTTTGGGTTAGTGCCATATACTGTGAGTATAATGTTTGTCCTGCCTTGAAAATAATAATCTTGACATCTGACCGGTTATATGTTGTTATATGGTAAAGCGCGAAACCCAATTGGGCAGAACAGCAAACGGCACCTTGACAACTGAACCTGAACCAATGGCATATTGAGATCTGAGTTTTGCTCCGTTGTAACGATCAACGGAGGTTAAAATGAAGAATACAAATATTGCAAGCAGCAATACAGCAGCCCATAAGCCCATAGCTTACTGCTTGTACCGTGTCTCGACGGTGGGGCAGGTCGATAAAGTGAAGAATGACATTCCCATGCAGAAAGAGGAGTGTCGGGAGTTCGCGGCTCGTCATGACTGGATCATCGGCAAGGAGTTCCTTGAAAAGGGAGTTTCCGGCTTCAAGGTATCTGCCGAGAACCGTGATGCAATACAGGAATTGAAGATCGCGGCTATCAGAGGGGAGTTCCAGATATTGCTCGTCTTTATGTTCGACAGGATCGGGCGTATTGACTACGAAACACCTTTCGTAGTAGAATGGTTCGTCAAGCACGGAATCCAAGTATGGAGCACCCAAGAAGGCGAGCAGCGTTTTGAGAATCATGTCGATAAGCTGATGAATTACATCAGATTCTGGCAGGCTTCCGGTGAAAGCGAGAAAACCTCTATTCGTATCAAGACCCGTATGCAGCTTACAGCGGAGGGAGTATATACCGGCGGACCCGTGCCTTTTGGGTATTGCACCGTCAGGAACGGACGTCTCAACAAGAAGGGCAGGGAAGTCCTTGATATTGCAGTGGAACCCCGTGAAGCCGAGTGGGTCAAAAAGCTGTATCAGCTTACGATCAACGAGGGCTGGGGGTCATACAAGTTGGCGATGTACCTCAACGATAACGGTATGCGTACTCACGGCGGGGCGAAGTTCCAGTCTGAGAGCGTTATCCGCATACTCCGCAATAAAATGAACCTCGGCTATGCCCGAAACTCCGAGCAGGAGCTTCCATATCTGCCGCAATTGCAGATCATTGACGAGATCACTTTTGAGCAGGCGCGGTTCATACTTGATGAGCGTTCCAAGTACGGCATTGACTACTCGCTGAAAAAGGACGCTTCGGAGAGCCCGCCGAGGTACTTCCTTTTCTTCAAGGCAAAGGACGCAGAGTTAATGAATGCGGCTTTTAAGGCATTTGTCGGCAAGGAGATGAATAAACAGAAAAAGCCGTCTATTGTTAAGCGGCTGCGGACGATTGCCCGTGATATTGCTGATAGTATGAATTCCATAGCAGAGCATAAAACTCTCCCGACAGATATTACTCTGTCGGGAGAGTCTTTCTGTTATCCGGATGTTTTACTTTGCCTTGGCAGTTACGAGATCGCTCTTGTAAACCTTAGTCCATTTTCCGTTGACATAAGCCCTGACTGCAAAGCTGTAGGTCCTGCCCGACTTTGCGTTTGTCAAACGCACTGCGGTCTTTTCCGTAACGATAAGCTCTTTCAGCTTTCCGTTCATATACCTACAAACCTTATACTTGGTAGCGCCGGGAACCTTGTTCCACTTCAGGGTTATGCTGCCCTTATTGGCGACTGCGGTAACAGTGGGCTTGTAGTAGATATTGACGGATACCTTGAAGGAATCTTCTTCAGCAGACTCCTTTCCGTTGACGATGTACCTTATCATGTAGTCATCAGTCACATTGTTAGCCTTTACGACGGTATCGATCTTGCTTGCGGCGAGTGTTCCCGTCTTGACGAACTTGCCCGTTTCCTCATTATACTCATAGATCGTGTACTTTCCGCCTGTGGAGATGTAATACCTGCCATTGAGAGCGTGTATTACCTCGACCTCAAGAGTGCTGACTCTGCGAACAAAGACATATTTCTTTCCCTTCCTGATATACAGTCTGTAGCTTTCAGCTTCGGGAACAGCGTTCCACGCAAGGCTTGCGCCGTTGTTATCATTCTGCTTTCCGGTCGCCTCGTTTGGCGTTTTGTTCCGTTCGTCTGAGCTCTCGTCCTTTGTTGTGTCGGTATTCGCCGTATCGGAGACCGCCGGATGAGTATAGACGGAATAATACGGCAGTCCGCCGCCGTTTCCGCCGTTATCGGCAGCCTTGACCGTCACCGTGCAGGTCGCGGTAAGTCCTCCGGCTCTTGCGGTTATAACCGCAGTACCCGCCTTGTGAGCGGTAACTGTGCCGCCGCTTACCGTTGCTACAGATGTATCGCTTGAAGTCCATGTAACGGTCTTGTCGGAAGCGTCTGCGGGAGATACCGTAGCGGTGAGTGTAACAGTCTTGCCGACTTCAACAGTCGCAGTTGTCTGATCGAGCTTTACGCCCGTAACTGCTACCACGGGAGCCGTACCTGCCTTGCTGCTTGCCTTTGACTTGCCATTATAGGCTTCTGCTCCGTCGGTTACGGAAACTGTATAGTTCCTTCCGCCCGACAGAGCTCCGCTTGCGGGGGTGAGGATTATCGTCATTGCATACGACTTTGTATCGTCAAGCGGGTCAGCTTCCTCATCGAGGAATGTCACCGTGCAGGGAATGTCGTTCGTACCGTCGGACACCGTTATCGTGGAATTCGTGAAGGTCGCGGTATCCATGTAAAGATTAAATGTCGTCTCAATGCTGTCCGCCGTGACTGTAACATTTGCGATCTCGGGATCCTTCGTAGATGTGAGCGGTATGTTGATACCGAGCTGTACCGGCATTACCGGCAGCCAGCCCGCCGTGGAGCCGTCATCAAGGTTTGCGGCGGGATTGTCCGCGCTTGTGTTGTCCTGCAGGTCGGAGCCTGCGGGAGCGGTAACTCTTACCTGCCACTCTCCCTCGGGAACGAACCACTGATACCAGCCCGCGGCTGTTGTTTCCTGCGGGTTGATCTGTCCGTACTCGTTAGCGTCCCATACGGTCTCGGTGCCGTCGGCAGCACGCTCGTACAGAGTAGCCGTCGCGCCCTCAACGGGGTTGCTGAGAACTGCCTCATAGATGATACCCTCGGGGTCGTGGGTCGCTCTCGCGGAGCCGCCGGAGCTTCTGCCGGTAATGCCGGAGCCGTTGCTGCTGCTTGCGTCCCTGGGTATTCTTGTTTTGGTTCTCCTTGCGAGAACCTGCGTTTTAAGATAAAGCTCGATAGCCTTCTTTTCTGCTTCGGAGAGCTTGCCGGAGCTGTACACATCGAGCAGCATCATGCAGGCTTCCTTCAGGTCTGTCGGGATAGTTATGCCCGTTTTGTCCTCGATAGCTTCCTTTGCCTCGTCTATCGCTTTCTGCTTTAAGTCGTCCTTGAGCTTATCCTTGAAGCCCTTTTCGAGAAAGTCGGTAACGCCGTCCTTGACTTCATTCAATGAATCGGCGACAATGTTGATCTTATCCATCATGATCTTCATCGCCGTTGCGAAGTCGGCTGTCTCGGTAGCCGCGCAGATAGCTTTGATATCGCTCTGAATGTCCTTTGCGAGTTTCAGATCATCGCCGCTGAGCTTTCCGCTTTCGACAATTCCGTCAGCGGCTGTCTGTGCGCCTATCTGCGCCTTTGTCTGCTGTCTGTGGTCCGTCTGATAGCCGACATTAAACGCGGCACGATAACCCGCCACAGACTGAGAATATACTGTCTGCTTTCCGACAACGTTATTATGGATAGCGTTCAATATGCTTGAGCAATTCTGCATTTTCTGAATACCGTTCTTGCTCATGGTGGGGAAGTTCTTGCCGTCGTCGCCGCCGCCGAGCTTCTTTAATACCTCGCCTGCATTGTACGGGTAAAGCTGTGTCAATACTCTCATTGGTGCGATCTGGTCAACTGCGCCGCAGTCGATACCCTGCGTGTAGGAATAGCCCTCATCACCGTTCAGCGGGAGCGCAACACTGTACTGAACACATATAAGGTGTCCGGTCTCGGGGTCGATCTCCTCGGTCGATGTAGCACGGTAGATCCTTCCGTCGGGGCCGACCGTTTCGGCATACGGCTCAGGCTCGTCGAACCATATGATAGCGCCGTTGGGGGCAACTACCTTGTTCTGTGTCTTTCTCGGCGCCCATACTGCTTCGGGAACATCGGCGTAAACGCCCTCATAGATGCCGAAGTGCGCCTGCAAAGCCTTCATTGATTCTGCGGAGCCGTCGAAGGACGCATAATCGAAGTTTGCACCCTCCAGGAAGTTGTCAAACTCCTTCATACCGTCGAGGAAAACATCGAGGACTTCCTGTCTGTCCTGCATAAGCTGCGCAGCTTTTACTTCGGATTCGTCTTCGTCAACATACGCTTCTTCCAGCTTGTTATATTCCTGCTGATAATAAGCGTTTACGGTCATTTCCGTTCCGGTAGCGGGGTCGGTTATCTTCTGACTGCCGTAAGCCGCGAGGAAAGCGTCCGTATCGTCGATGTAATCACCTTTTATCGTAAGATCGGCTTTGGACTTCACCGACACGCTCCAGTTGGTGAACAGGAGCTTTTCGCCGGAAACGGAGCCGACGAATTTGTTTGTGCTGCCGTCGCGGGTAAGGGGGGTGATGTATTCCTCGCCGTCCTGTCCGGTCACGGTGATGTACATACTGTCAACGTTGTCGCCGTCCGGGACTGTTGCGGTAAATTCGTATGTGAATACGTTACCCTGGTCATTCAGGGAGTAGTAATAATTGGAAATGTATCTGACACCGCTATAATCGCGATATGTGTCAAAAAGATTTGACGTTCTGCCGGAGAACGGGTCTTTTTCATTATCGCTTATAAGCTTTACATCGACCTTTTTCAGGACTGCCGGTGTGAAATTCTGATCTGTCACGGCAGTTATCGTCGTTGTCGCGGAACGTGTTTCCGTACCGTTCTTTGTGGTTATGGCGTAAAGCTCATGCTCTCCCGCCGCAGTCCATGCCGGGTCTTTTGCCAGGAAAGTGCTTATATTTTCACTTCCGACCTTTCTATCCGTTATCTGGAAAGTGAAATACGCAATACCGGTATCCGATGTATAGTATCGTGCTATCTTTACTCCGTCCATATACAGTTCGGACTCACAGCGCGGAGTCGTATAAAGCCACGCATTGTTGATATATCCTTTTTCCCCGGATATCAGCAGATAGTCCGAATTGATGTTGAGTTCGCCGCCTGCCGCCGAAACGGAAAGCGTCATATTGCCGAAGGACTGGCTGTTGACTTCCCTGCCCTGATCGTTCACACGCGCGCCCTGTGCGGTTATGGTGTATTCACCGCCTCTTGCCGCCTGTACATAGAACCATATCTCGCCCTTTGTCTGTTCGGTATAGAGGGTAAAACCCTTTATAGCCTGCAAATGCCATTGGTCACGCTGGTTTATCTTTACTGTGCTGTCTGCGAGCTTGTTATCGCTGTAAAGGCTTATATACTTGTCTTTCTGAACCGCTCCGAATGCTCGTGCTTCATAGCGCGGAACTATAGGAGTGGTATCCGTACCGGCATATCCGGTTCCTGTAGTTACCGTAACGGCATAAGTTGCGCCGGGGTTGGCCTTTGCGATCGTGGGGTCAACCTCATAGGACAGCTTTATGAGCGCCCATTCATCGGCACTTGCCTTTACCGTGTCCTCGCCGAACTTTGAGTTTTCGGTAAATGCCGGGTGGTTGCCGACTTCGGGCGATGCACCGAAGTTTATCGTCGTACATACGCCGTTCTGAACGACTACACCGGTCTTTTTGAGATATTCGCTGTCCTCAAGGACTTCAAAGCCCTCAAGTGTCGCGGGGAGGCTGAACCAGTCGTTCGCCTTTACATTGACTACCGTGTATGTGCCCGCGGGAACGGAGTTCACCCAACCGTAGTAGGTGTCTCTTGACGTCGCGGTAAGAGCGCCGTCCTTGTCATACAGACCAATGAGGTGATAAACGCCCCAGCCGTCTGCGGAGGTGAAGTAAACATTTCCGAGATCCTTATACGAAAGATCAAATCTCTGATCCTCGTAATCCGTGCCGTAGCTGTAATATTTCAGCACCTTAACGCTGTCGCTCGTCTTTACGACCTCGCCCGCTATGCTCTCTACAGTGTAGGACAGAGTGAGCGTGTCGCCCATGCCGAAGTAAGCCGACACATCGCCGGTGAACTCGACCTGTGTGGGAGTTACGGTGTAAAGGCCGGCGGGAATGACGGTATCGCCGTTTTTCAGCGTGAATACCATGTCATTGAATATGCCCTCGTCACTGCTCCAGTAACCGCGGCTGAGAGTTGTGGTGTCATAGCCGTTGTCGTTTCTGGAGGGGTATATCTTCGTTATCGTCAGCGGTATGTATGTGGGAAGGTCTTCCGAAGTCATGGTTATCGAAAGCGGAGTCTCGAGGTCTGCCGCGCTTATGTTTTTATATACCGTCTTGAAATTGTCGGTGCTGTCCTTTATTTTGAGAGTAACGCCGAAATCCCATACCTTCGCCGAGAACGCGCCGTCATCGTTAAGCGTAAGCTCTATTTCGTTCCACTTGCTTCCGTATGAGTAGTAGCTCGACCCGCTCAGATATCCCGCGAAGGGATCCTGCGTAAATGTGAAGCTGAGGTTATCCGTGCCGACCACCGCAGCGTTGGTGACAGTGCCGGAGAGTGTGACGAGCTTGGTCGCCGTGAGAGTAACGCCGAATTCCTGCGCTGCCTCGGTGACTGTTACCTTAGTCGCCTCGGAAAGCGGTACGCCGCGGAATTTCAGCCAGTTGTACACGACCGAGCCGTTCTTTGAGTAGTCGCGGGGAGTTATCTCATAGTAGAACTCCTTACCGACGGAGGACTGGAGCTTCGAGAGCATTTCGCCCTCCGCTATACGCTTGTAGCTCTCGCCCTCCTTCTGATACCAGATCACGGTGTAGTCGGAGGATGTGATACCCTCGGGAGCTGTAATTTTCAGCGTTATGTTGTTCTTGGCGGTAATGCTGATCTCCTGCGACTTATTGCCGAACTCCACGGTCACGGGAATCTTCTCCGCGTTCGGGTATCTGTCCTCGTTTTCGCCGGACATGATGATATCGCAGTAGAGGACTGTCCCGACATCGACCTTCGGTGAGGTAATGCCGGAGCCTATGAAGGTATAGTTGTCACTCGTTCCGCCTGCCGAAGCCGCACGGAGCATGACAGTCCCCCTGCTATACCAATTCACGGTATAATCGCCGGTTATTGCTGTCGTTCCGGACTTCGGAACAGCCGTGACCGTACCTGTCTGTCCGAGCACTATATCTACCGCCTGCGCCTCCTCGGTAAAGGTCACTTCGCCGGTGGCTTCTGTGTAATACTGTTCACCGTCTATTTTGAGGGAATCCTTCGGGGTGACGGTGTATGTAAGAGTTGTATCCGCCGCTACAGGGAACGAAGCGGCAGTGCCGTTGCTTTTCTTCCATACAATAGTGTAATCGTCCGGGTCGATGACAGCGCTCTCAGCACCGGTCACCGTGACCGTCGGGGTGCAGCGGACGTTTGAACCCGTCAGAACAATGGTAAGGGTGGGGTCAACGGGAGTTACGCCGTCGACTTCGCCGGTGTAGTGCAGAGTAAATACATGAGTACCCGCGCCGAGGGATTTCAGATATTCCCAATTCAGCGTGATTATCATGTTGTCCGCATCCGAGGGAACAGCGTACTGAGTGCCCTCCGCGAACTTGTGGCTTTCACTTCCGTAGGCTTTGTAGTTCATATCACGGACAAGAGTCTCGCCGTTCAGCTTAAGGCTGTGGAACGTGAAGCTGCCGTCATTCTTGTTGAAGGAAAGGGGGCCGGGGTTGTCTGTGCCTATGTTCCATGAAACGCCCTCCCACGGCTGATCGCAGGTCGGCTGCTTAGCACCGGCGGCGCTGCCCGCTCCTACCGTGAACCTGACTACCGGGGCCTGCTTTACAAGTGTTGCGCCGTAGTCGGAATAGATCTCTATACCGAGCGTTACTTTGTCGCCCTCACTCAGAGCAGGAGCCGTGCCGGAAAACGCAGGATAAAGATGGTTCTTGAAGAAACCGTATTCACGGGTAACAAACTGCCATGTATCGTTTGTGATATCCTCTTCCGCCACATAGGGGACTGTCATTATCCAGCAGTCGTTTACCGAATAGGGGTCGGGGACTGCGTTCCAGCCCGGCCAGACATATATTTCCGCTTCATACTTATTGTTGTCTTCGCCGAGATCGGGCAGAACATCGAGCGGGCTCCAAGCATAGTTGAGCATGAGGTTGGCATCGGTGTCCATGAAAGGCTCTTCGATAGTCCAGTCCTGATGAACATCATACCACGGGGATGTGAACACGCTCGTCCAGCCGCTGTCGAATATCTCGACCTGTACAGCGCCCTTCACATAGCCGCCCAGTGTCGGCTCCGAACCCATGGGATACCAGAGGAAATCGCCCATGACGGAACCGCCGGACGCGGTTATCGTACAGGTATCGGTTTCTCCGGTAAGACACCAGCAGTGCTGCAAAGCCGAAATTTTCGGCTGTTCGCTGTTCAGGAACCCGGCGTCCGCACTGTCGGTGAAGTAGACCTTCGCCTGATAACTGCCTGCCGAAAGGCCCGTGGTCGTCCACTTTATTGAGCCTTTCGGACTGCTGTTGTTCACGAAATTCGGGATTGTGAAGTTGTTCGTCAGATGAAATTCTGTGATCGTCAGCGTCGGTGTGTCCGCGCTCGCCTTGAAGGTAAACTCCGGCAGGAAGCCTATCACCATGGCGATACAGAGTATCCAGCTGATTATTGCTTTTTCTGTTCTTTTTAATATGAACATACTTTCAACTCCTTTTGAAATAATGTATTTACAAAGACCCGTCCGTAAAGAAAGAGTCATGCTGCCTTTTTGTCGCTGTTGAACTTCTGCTGTATCTCATTGAGCTCATCCACCTGCTTCTTGTATATATGGCACATTATACGCCATACGATGAAGTAGGAAACGAGCATCATCCCGCTCATTATCAGCAGTTCGGCCAGATCGGCGAACCAGCCGAGTATATACGATACAGGCAGGAACACCGCAAATACCACACCGAGATGGCTTGCCATTATGCGCAGCAGACTCCATTCTTCCATTTCATAGAATGTCATTCCCGCGCATCCCGCAAAACCGATCAGTCCCGAAAGGAATGACTGAATGAGAAGTGCCTCTACCTCGCCTCCGAAGATTTCCAGCGCTTTCTGTGATACAATGGGACCGCTTCCGCCGAATACCGAATCAAACAGAAACGCGATCAGATTGCCTATCGCTATGCCGAGCAGGAAACCTATGCCCGCCCGTTTGAGTGTTATTTTTAACATCGTATTACTCCTTTCCCGAAAGTTTTCTGCGTACTGCCGGTATGCAGCGGCGCGAAGCCCATGTCTCCATACCGCCCCTGAGCTCTATGCGCAGTGTCCCCGACAGTGTGAAGTCATAGCGCACGACCTTTGCGAGGTTTACTATCTCGTACCTCGATATCCTCACAAACCGCTTCGGGTCGAGAATGCTCTCGATGCTGTTGAGAGGCTGACGTGCTGTGAAGCGGTCGTTCTCCGTTATCACGTTCACGGTCTTCCCGTCGACCGTGAGCAGGACTATATCGCCTACAGGAACCACGTCGGTGACGTTCCCGACGCTCACGGATATGGTATCGGCGCCGCCCGAGTTTATCCTGTCGATAAGCGCGGATACCTCGTTGTCATTCTCCGACGCTCTGACAGTAACGTCAATGCTGTCGATCGTCTCGTCCTTTTCAAATGTTACGTTTATCTTCTTCATGTATTCTCATCGCCTTTTTCCTGTATGGGTGTGTGCATTTTCCGTTTGTCTGCCCGTAAAGACAGTCGGCGCAGCCCGTGTCTCTGCTCTCCGCTAGCTTGCACCAGTGCTGGTGAGGGTGTTCGGTCTTGGTGTGGCACTCCCTGCACACAAACAGCGGACATTCGGCGAAAATAGGTTCGTCCTTCCGCATTTCCCGTCTCTCCGTTTAATTTGTATTATCGAGCATTTTTATAAATTCGCTGACATTTGTATCGCAGTCATACGCCTTCAGAAACTCCGCGACCTTTGACGGCTCGCTCATTGCCGCCATAAGCTCCGCGCTCATAGCTTCATTGTTCAGTATCTCGCATATCAGCTCTTCCGCTGTCCTGCTCATAAGTATTATCTCCTTCCGTGACGTTGGTTATCGCCTTAATGCCATTATATATGCCCCGTTTCGTGAAGTCAATACTTTTGGAACAAGCGGTAGGTCATACGGCGCAAACGGCTTATTGCAGCCTGCCGTGAAGCACCCTTATCAGCTCGGCGGCTTCGTCGTACATGAAGTCGGATATGTATTTCTTCGCTTCCGCGAGCTTTTCCCTATCCCCGTCCCCGAACGGATAGCCCGAGAGCCTTGTGACAAGCTCCGCCGAGAGCTCATCATCGAAGTCGTCGAGCGCTTCGAGCAGCTTTTTCGCGGTCTCGCCGGCTTCGGCAAGAGCTATCGCGGGCGCCGCGGCTTCGGCAGGTCCCTCCGCGAAAGGCTTCAGCTGCTCTGCGGCCTCGGCGTAGCGCTCCAGTATCCGGTCGTTGTTTTCGCCGATGAACGCGAGATCGTCCCGCTTTCCCGCTGCTTCAAGGCTCTCGAACGCCTTGAAGAGCTCCGTGTGACCGATCATTTTGGAATTGCTCTTGACCGCGTGTACAGCGATCGTGTATCGCTGCATATCTCCGGAGGCAAGATGCTCCCGGATACCGGATATGTTATCCTCACAGCTTCTGACATACCGGGCTATCGCGGGTATGTACTTTTCCGGCGATCCGGTAAACATGATACCCGTATCGGTATCAAGCCCGAGCGCCTGTAATTCCTGCAGCTTCTGTTCCATGTGTTTCCTCCTATCCGAGTATTTCTATAACCTTTGTGATGATATCTATTTTGGTCGTAGGCTTTAAAATATATCCCTGCGGCTTGAATTCGATGATAGTCTTTATTACCGTCTGCTTTTCCGAAACGCCGGTCAGAAATACAACGGGGATATCCGCAAAGCGTCCGTCATCTCTGATCCGCATCAGCACCTCGGGTCCCGTCATCTCCGGCATGAGGTAGTCAAGGAATATCAGGTCTATGCTGAACCTTTCAAGACATTTCAGCACCTTTGTTCCCGAATTTATCAGCGTTACCTCGTAGAAATCCCTGAGGTGCTCCTTTATCTGCATGAGCTGCTGCGGGTCGTCATCTACAACAAGAATGTGCTTTCTGCGGTTTTCCTCTTCGATGACCTCGGAGTTGTTGAACTCGACGAACCGAGTTTTTTCGTTTTCAGCATCGATCTCCCTCTTGACCTCGTTTATCCTATCGCACAGCCTCGGCAAGGATATATCCGACGGCAGGAACAGGATCCTCCGGAGCCGGGAGTTGCGCGTGAACATCTTTCTGTTCATCTCATCGGCAACTGCTATCACGGTTATCGGGTGAAATTTCTCACACTCCGTAATAACGTCATATATCTTGATATCATTCTGACCCTCGTCCTTTACGAATATCAGCACAATGTCCGGTCTTAGGTCATACACCGTGTTAAAAAGCTGTGTTTTCACCGGCTGACATTCGACCGCCTCGCATACAAGCGCCTTTTCAAGATGCCTTGCAAGGTCATTCGACGCTATCTTTCTGTTCTTACCCGTTATCAGTATTTTTAATTTCATGAGCTGTCCCCTTCAGTCCGTTTTGAACGAAACGGTCTTTATGTAATAATCTATGCTTATTCCTCCGCGAAGCTCGATCTCCTCCCGGGCGGTCATTATCCTGTTCAGGTATTTTTCGGCGTCCTGTTCCGATATTCCGGGCATCAGTACAAAAAACTGATCCGGGCGGCTGCGCATTACGATGTCGCAGATACGAAGCTCCTTTTGAAGCACCTCGCCGAAGGCTTCGGGGACCTCTGTCATACCTTCCGCCCCGTTCCGGGCGCAGAGCGAGAAAACGATCTGACTTGCGGAGCCGTGACAATACCTGATGAACCGCATAGCAACGCGATAGCCCACGATAAACGCGTCCTGCCCGAGAAGCATCGCGCCCTCGGCGCCGCCGCGTTCGCCGCATATCTGTGAAAGTCTTTCAAGCTCCCTGTCGATCTCCGTACCGCCGGCAGTCTCTCCGGGATCGGGGTCATAGACCGCAAAGCCGTGCTTGCCGTTTTTCTTGACCTTATACATCGTCTGATCCGCGTATCTGAACAGCGTCTCGAAGCTTGTGGAATGAAGCGGTGTCATAGCCACGCCCACCGATATCCCCAACGGGATATCGCAGTCGTTTCCCATGAGCAGCTTTGCCTCCGTCACGAACCTCTCGCTCACACGACGTATGACGGCGGCGGCTTTTTCTTCTTCCGAAACATTGGCTAAAAACGCCATGAATTCATCTCCGCCGACTCTGCAAATAACATCCTCGCTCCTGATGTTTTTCCTCATCGTATCCGCAAAAAGAACGAGCACCCGGTCTCCCGTTTCGTGACCGTACAGATCATTCACCAGCTTGAAGCTGTCGAGGTCGATCACAAGAAGCGCTCCGGCCTTCGTACCGCACAGCTCCGCTATCCTTCGCGTACCCGATGCCTTGTTGAGAAAGCCTGTCAGCTTGTCATGCTCGGAGTCCTTGATAAGCCCCTTTATCATTCTGCTGTTTTCTATCGCACGTTCGATCCTGCTCATAAGGACGACCGGATCGCATGGCTTGCTCACATAGTCGGCAGCGCCTATTTTCAGCCCGTAGGGTACTGCCTCGGTCGGATTTTCGCCGCTGAGGAATATCACCGGAACGGGGTCACGCCCGGCTTCTTTCTCAAAATTCCGCAGATCGTGGTACGTCTGGAACCCGTCCGTTCCCGGCATCATAATGTCAAGAAGGACAAGATCGGGAGTGTTGCTTTTAATGAACCTCATAAAGTTGACCCCCGAGCGCAGACAGCTGACATGCATATTCCGCTCGGTAAGAATGCTTTTTGTGTTTGCCATGCACATAGCGTCATCATCGACGACGGTTATCCAGTAATTCATCATCGCGCATTTCTCCTTTGCATAGATATGGTCGGGACCGATAATGTTTGGTTGAATTATATCAAAATACTAAACATATTTCAATAGTTTCGGTGTAAGCGGTATAAAATCCGGCGCAAGCGGCAGCGGGAGCATATTTACAAATCCAAAATTGTATGTTATGATTATATAATAAATGCGTCCTCAACAACTGCCGTTTGGCAGTTGTTGTCCCAAATCCTGTTCTACAGGATTTGGGATTGCTGTAAAACGCGCTTTCAGCGTGTTTTACAGCGGACACATTCCTTGATGTCAAGCTCATTTCGCCCTTCGGGCGAACAAAAGTGCAAGGAAAATTTGTATTTTTGGCGATTTTCCTTGCACTTTTGCAACCGCGAATCAGCTTCAAGCTGCGCTATGAAGCTGATTCGCGGTTTATGAGCAGACATTAATAAAGCTTTTTCGACGTTCGGGACAGAATACCGGAAAGCCCTGCATTCAAGCGGCAGTTTATTTGGAGGAAGATATGAAAAAGAAATTTTTGAGCGTGATGATGTCGTTTTTTCTGATAGTTCAGTTCTCGGCGTGCAGCGGGACGAACGAACGTGATACCGAAGCCGCAGCGTCCGCTCCCGGAGCCGGGAAGGACACGCAGATCACGTACGCGGGAGCCGTAAGTGATACGGCTGAGCAGACCGGGGACAATACCGGCGACAGCAGATGCCGCATAGGCATCGTTACCGGCTCCTTCGCGCAGTCCGAGGACGACCGGCGCGGCGCGGAAGCGTTCCGTGAAAAATACGGGGCGGATAATGTGACTCTTGCCGTATATCCGGATAATTTTACCGAGGAGATCGACACAACGATACAGATAATCGTCGATCTTGCCGATGACCCGGAAATGAAGGCTATAATCGTCAATCAGGCAGTTGACGGGACAACGGAGGCTTTCCGCCGGATACGCGAAAAAAGACCCGATATCCTTCTGATAGCGGGTGAAGCGTATGAGGATTTTACCGATATATCGCCTGTGTCCGATCTTGTGGTCAACTGTGACTTTGTGAACCGCGGATATCTTATCATACGAACGGCGCATGAGCTGGGCTGCGATACATTCGTACATATCTCTTTCCCGCGCCATATGTCATACGAAACGGTGGCAAGACGTGTTGCGGTCATGAAAGCGGCGTGTGAAGAGTTCGAAATGAGATTCGCGGAGGAAGAGGCTCCGGACCCTACCACCGATGCGGGCGTCCCCGGGGCGCAGTCCTTTATTCTGGAGCACGTTCCCGAATGGGTGGAACAGTACGGTGAAAAGACCGCGTTTTTCTGTACGAACGATGCGCATACCGAGCCGCTTATAAAGAAGCTGTTAGAGTGCGGGGGATATTTTATAGAAGCCGACCTGCCCTCTCCGCTCATGGGTTATCCCGGAGCGCTCGACCTCGACCTTACAAAGGAAGCCGGGGATTTTGAAAAGATACTCGCGAAAGTCGAGGACGCTGTCGTCAAAAAGGACGGCGCGGGAAGATTCGGTACATGGGCTTATTCATACGGATATACCGTCTCGGCGGGACTTGCCGAACACGTCAGGAATGTCATCCTTGGCGAAAGCAGTCTTACGGATATCGGCGACCTGTCGGAAGCGTACAGCGTATACTCTCCCGGAGTTGACTGGAACGGAGCCGCATATACCGATGCCGCCAGCGGCAGCAGGTCGGAAAACACCGTACTTATCTATCAGGACACATATATATTCGGAGATCCGGGATATTATATGGGCTCCACAAAGATAGAGATCCCGGAAGAGTATTTTACGATCGGATAACAGAACGCGAAAGGCAGCTCAATGAGAAGATCAGGGAAATTCGGAAGAAAAAAGAAGAGGATCCTTATACCGCTCATACTTGTTTTCATATTTGTCATTGCCATGGTGGTCTATACATCAAAGCTCATTTACAATGTGGCGGTCTCAAATTCGAGCGCTGTGATCGAGGACAGGATACTCAACGTATCCTCGATGATAGACAATCATCTCAACACCGCGGAAAATGTGCTCCATGTCACCGCGGACGCGGTGCATCATATGCTCATCAGCGGAAGCACACCCGCAAGGATACATGAATTTCTTGTGGAAGAGACAAACAATGTTTCGGAGCAGTTCAACGAGAATTTCCACGGAATATACGGATATGTGATGAGCAGATATATGGACGGTCTCAACTGGGAGCCGCCCGATGACTACGATCCCAAAACACGGGACTGGTATGTTCTCGCTGCAAAAAACGAGGGCAATGTGGTTTTTGTTCCCCCGTACATAGACGCGCAGACCGGAAATATGATAATATCCGTGACACGAATGCTTCCCGACAGGCAGAACGTTCTTTCTCTCGACGTTCAGCTCGAGGACGTCCAGTCGCTCGTCAAAGAGCTTACTCTCAACGGCAAGGGGTACGGCTTTGTCGTTGACGGATCGGGTTTTTTCATTGCGCATGCCGATGAGAATAAAAAAGGGAAAAACATAAAGGATACACAGGACGGGGAAAACTATCTGAATGCCATAGCAAAAGCCGGTTTCGGCAGCTTTTCATATATCTGCGACAATGAAAGCTGCACAGTATTTGTAAACAGGATAACAAACGACTGGCACGTTGTTATGGTGGTGAGCGATGATGAGCTGTATGATGAGGTAAGAAGACAGCTTGTCGTGAATGCCCTTATATGCTTCATGATATTTGTGCTGATAGCGTTCATTTATTATCTGGGCTACAAAAACGAACAGAACTATTCCCGCCGTATGGAAGAGCTGCGAATGGAAGAAGCGCAGAAGGAATACGAGACGAAGGTCCTCATACTCGAAAAGGAAGCCGCCAATCATGCAAACAAGGCAAAGAGCAACTTCCTCGCAAATATGTCCCACGAGATACGAACGCCGATGAACGCCATAATCGGTATGGACGAGATGATACTGCGTGAATCCAAGGAACAGCGGGTGCTGCGTTACGCCACGGATATTCAGAGCGCGGGAAGAACTCTGCTCTCGATAATAAACGACATTCTCGACCTCAGCAAGATAGAGTCCGGCAAAATGGAGCTTATCCCCGTGGAGTACGACTTCGCCTCCGTACTGAACGATATCGTGAATATGACAATGAAAAAAGCGCAGGACAAGGGGCTTGTCTATGAGCTCGAGGTCGAGCCGGATATCCCTTCCGTGCTGCGCGGTGACGAGATACGGATAAGACAGATCATACTCAACCTCACGAATAATGCCATAAAATACACGTCAGAGGGGAAGGTCTCAATACATATAGGATTTGACCGCGGCGGGAACAGGCTGTCGGTGAGGGTGGCGGATACCGGTATGGGCATACGTCCCGAGGATCTCGACAAGCTGTTCTCGTCGTTCCAAAGGCTCGACGAGACAAAGAACCGCAATATTGAGGGTACCGGTCTCGGGCTGAACATCACCAAGCAGCTCATCGAAATGATGGGCGGCACGATAGCCGTTGAGAGCGAATACGGCGAGGGCTCGGTATTCACCGCGACTATAGTGCAGGAGATAGTCGATGATACACCGATAGGCAGCTACACCGACCGCCTCGACAGGTCGCAGGCGGAAAAAGAGGAATTTCGTCCGCAGCTTATCGCTCCCGAAGCGAGGGTACTGATAGTTGACGACAACGAGATGAATCTTGAGGTCATCACCGCGCTTATGAAAGACACAAGAATGAAGATAACCACGGCAGCCTCGGGTGCGGAGTGCCTTGACATCCTCAAAGACCGCGCGTTCGATATAGTACTGCTCGATCAGATGATGCCGGGAATGTCCGGTACACGAACGCTGGAGATAATACGCGAAAAACATCTTGCGGACGTTACTCCGATAATCGCGCTCACCGCCGACGCGATTGTGGGCGCAAAAGATCAGTATATTCGTGAGGGCTTCTCGGATTACCTTTCAAAGCCCGTTATGTACTCCGAGCTCGAAGAGGTGCTTCTGAAATTCATCGACAAGCGGCTGCTTCTTACCGAGGAGCAGCTTAAAGAGGAAGCTGCCGCAAGGGAGCGCGAAAAAGCCAATAAGCCCGTTATCCTCGTTGTCAGCGACTCGACCGACAAGCTGAACAGTCTCAAAGAAATGATAGGCGTAAGGTACAAGGGCGTGTTTGTGCGTGACGAAGCGGCTGCGCAGAAATATCTTACAAAGCACAAGGTCGAGTTTATTGTAAGGGATAGTGAAAAAACCGTATGAAATACATCAGGATCGCTATGTCCGTCATACTTGTGCTGGTGATGGGCTATTTATTGACAGGGCAGCTTGTCATGCCCGCAAATACTCCGAAGAACGGCTATATCTGTGAGGAGCTCCCAGGCGACAACTGGTATGAGGTGAAAGCCGACGGAACGAGAACGCCTTTTGCCGTGCCGGGAACTACGGATTCGGATATAACGCTTGAAACAACGCTGCCGGAGGATATGGGCAAGGACTGCTCCGCTCTCTGGTTCCGGGGAATGGATATGGAGATATATGTCGGCGGCGAGCTGAGGGAGTTCCTGAAAACCGAGGACTATCCGCTGTTCGGCGACAGGTCTGCGGAATGTTACGTTATGGCATCGGTATATCCCGATGACGCGGGCAAGACACTTAAGGTGCATTACGAATACAATTCCGGCATGGTCTATGAGGTCTATCTCGGCACAAGGCTCGGTATCCTCGCGTATCTGTTCAAGCCGTACGGTGCGGAGCTTTTTGTGGGGCTGCTGATACTTATGCTGGCGCTTATCTGCTACACGGCGGCGGTGGTATATAAATATATCCACAAGCAGTATCTTGAAATGGAGCATCTTGCGCTCGGTGCTCTGCTCGGCGGGATATGGGTGATGTCAAACTCGATATTCAGACAGCATTACACAAGCAACCTCTCCATAATGTCCGACACGCCGTTCCTGATGGTGATGATAATGCCTCTGCCTTTTCTGATCTTCATAAACTCCATGCAAAAAGGCAGATACAGCAAGGCTCTGACTATAGCGAGCGTTCTGGAGACAGTAAATTTTATAGTCTGCATAACCCTGTTTGTAACGGGTGCGGTCACTCTGATACAATCGTTTATCGCTTCGGCTGTTTGTGCATTTGTCAGCATTGCCGTAATGTTCACGACCCTGATACTTGACCTGAAGCATCACCTTATAGGATCGTACAAATATGTTGCGATAGGTTTTGCCTTTCTCGCATCGGCAGCGGTCGTGCAGATAGCTGTATATCAGTTTGCCCATAACGGCATATTCTCGGGTTTGTTTATGGCGATAGGGCTGTTCGGATTTCTGATATTCTCGATAATCCATACTATAAAGCAGCTTATCGGGATACGGCTCGAAGCCGATGAAATGGCACATATCAGCAAGGCGAAGGACATCTTCCTCGCAAATATGTCCCACGAGATACGCACACCTATGAACGCTATAATCGGTATGGACGAAATGATACTGCGCGAGGCGAAGGACAAGAATGTTCTGCGCTACGCAGCGGACATAAAAAGTGCCGGACACGTCCTGCTCTCTATAATAAACGACATTCTCGATCTGAGCAAGATAGAATCCGGCAAAATGGAGCTTATCCCCGTGGAATACGATTTCGCGTCCGTGCTCAACGACATTGTGAATATGACGATGAATAAGTCGAAGGATAAGGGGCTTAAATACGATCTGGGAGTTGAGCCTGATATCCCGTCGGTGCTGCGCGGCGATGAGATACGGATACGTCAGATAATTCTCAACCTCACCAACAACGCGATAAAATACACCGCAGAGGGCAGGGTCTCAATACATATCGGATTTGACCGCGGCACGAATAAGCTGACGGTGAGGGTAGCCGATACCGGCATGGGCATTCGCCCCGAGGATCTCGGCAAGCTGTTTTCGTCGTTCCAGCGGCTTGATGAAACAAAGAACCGCAACATTGAGGGTACCGGTCTGGGTCTGAACATCACCAAGCAGCTTACCGAAATGATGGGCGGCACGATAGCCGTTGAGAGCGAATACGGCAAGGGCTCGGTATTCACCGCGACTATAGTGCAGGAGATAGTCGATGATACACCGATAGGCAGCTACACCGACCGCCTCGACAGGTCGCAGGCGGAAAAAGAGGAATTTCGTCCGCAGCTTATCGCTCCCGAAGCGAGGGTACTGATAGTTGACGACAACGAGATGAATCTTGAGGTCATCACCGCGCTTATGAAAGACACAAGAATGAAGATAACCACGGCAGCCTCGGGTGCGGAGTGCATAGATGTGCTCAAAGACCGTGCTTTCGATGTGATAATGCTCGACCAGATGATGCCGGGTATGTCAGGAACGCAGACGCTTGCAAAGATAAGGGAACAGCGCCTTGCCGACGATACTCCGATAATCGCGCTCACCGCCGACGCTATAGTCGGGGCGCGTGACCAGTATATCCGTGAGGGATTCTCGGACTATCTTTCAAAGCCCGTTATGTACTCCGAGCTCGAAGAGGTGCTTCTGAAGTTCATCGACAAGCGGCTGCTTCTTACCGAGGAACAGCTTAAAGAGGAAGCTGCCGCAATGGAGCGCGAAAAAGCCAATAAGCCCATAATACTTGTGATAAGCGATTCCCCGGAAAGGTTAAACAGTCTCAAAGAGATGATCGGGGACAGATATAAGGGCGTGTATGTCCGCGACGAGAAGAAAGCGCGGAAGTATATGGAAAAGTACAGGGTCGCGTATGTCATAAGGGACGGAGAATCCGCAACCTGAAACACGGTTCAGAAATGCCCCTCAATTTATGATAGCTTAACCATGCGGTTTTGCTGCATTTCATTGTATAATATATACGGCAGGGCAGGGTTGCTGCACCTGCCGTTCTATCTTTTTATGCTATCTTATTTTCGTCCTTCGGAATCTCGCCAAACACCGCCTTGTAGAGTGCCTGCTCGTCGATCATGTACTTCTTCCCCGCCATAAAGCAGGGGAGCAGACCGTTTTTGCACATCTGGCGAACGCGGTACTCGGTAAGACCGTCGATAAGTTTCGCTGCTTCCTTGATCGTTAAAATTCTTCTCATGTTGTTTCCTCCTTGAACATTTCATTGCTGTGTTTAGTTTGTATATTTTCCTGTATGCCGGTTTTGCCCGTGATTGAGCATTGAGATGTTACGGCGGCACACCCTTGCCAACTATGATAGTCCTTCTCAGACTATGGAAATAAGAGAGGACGGTGATTTGGTCGGAGTTCAGATGTTTTTACCGGATCATTTACCTGTGACTGACTAACCAACAGATACAGGTCTATATAGCTCCGGGGCAGGGGCGTTTGCTGACTAACCAACAGGGATAACTTTATGTACCTACGGACTATATGGGATAAGATGACGTAACAGCATATAGTACGGTTCGGGGATGACCAGACTTCATAATCATAACACGACTATACATAGGTTAGCGACTATGCCATGTGCCTGACTTCGCCGGTTGGGTACAGACCTCGCCGGGTTACATAGTTGCGATCTATGCCTGACAAAGCGTGACTTATACTTTGAAGTAGTGGAGGCCTTTGACCTTGTTATCAAGGACTTCGGGAAGTGTTATTGATCGGAAGTGTAAACACAAATATAAGGTAAAGGGATATTCCCGGTGCTGCCTGTTCGCCGCTGGCTGCATACCTCGCCTTTTTTGAATATCTCTGTTCCGTAAATGCTTTGGGAGGGGCATTAGGAAAAATGGAAGGCGTATTTGAAGAAATAAAGGATCGGCTCTCAATGCCGGAAGTCGTAAGGTTTTATGGCTTTGAGACGAACCATGCCGGTATGATGTGCTGTCCGTTTCATGACGACCATAATCCCAGCATGGAAAACTATAAGTCCCGGTTTTCAGAACAGAGAGATAAGACGGTAAAGTCAGGGGATAAGAAAAAGTCCGCATAAGCATTATGTTATTTGCTTTTATAGGGGCAAATGAAATTCTTTCGGGAAAATGGGCATAGGTACTTGACACCGAGCTGATTTTGTGGTGATATACTTTAAAGCACGAAACAAGAAGCTCGGCTGAATAGTACCTTGACAACTGGATATTGAATAGTAACATCTTGATTTTCTTTGAGATTTCATTTGCTCCGTTGTTTTTTGAAAACAATGGAGGTCTAAAATGGAAAACAACAATATAGTATCTGAGAGAAAGCCTATCGCATATTGCCTTTACAGAGTATCAACAGTAGGACAGGTCGATAAAGTGAAGGATGATATACCAATGCAAAAGCAGGTGTGTCACGAATTTGCGGAACGACAGGGTTGGATCATCGGCAAGGAGTTCTACGAAAAGGGCGTGTCCGGCCTTAAGGTGTCGGCTGCCAACCGTGACGCGATACAGGAATTGAGAGCTGCGGCAGAACGTAAGGAGCTCGATGTGCTTCTCGTCTTTATGTTTGACCGAATCGGACGTATCGACGAAGAAACGCCGTTTGTGGTCGAATGGTTCGTCAAGCACGGTATCCAAGTATGGAGCACCCAAGAGGGCGAGCAGCGGTTTGAGAATCATGTCGATAAGCTGATGAACTACATCAGGTTTTGGCAGGCTTCCGGCGAAAGTGAGAAAACTTCTATCCGAATCAAGACCCGAATGCAGCAGCTTATGGCAGAGGGTGTATATACCGGCGGTCCCGTGCCTTTTGGGTATTGCACCGTCAGGAACGGACGTCTCAACAAGAAGGGCAGGGAAGTCCTTGATATTGCAGTGGAACCCCGTGAAGCCGAGTGGGTCAAAAAGCTGTATCAGCTTACGATCAACGAGGGCTGGGGGTCATACAAGTTGGCGATGTACCTCAACGATAACGGTATGCGTACTCACGGCGGGGCGAAGTTCCAGTCTGAGAGCGTTATCCGCATACTCCGCAATAAAATGAACCTCGGCTATGCCCGAAACTCCGAGCAGGAGCTTCCATATCTGCCGCAATTGCAGATCATTGACGAGATCACCTTTGAGCAGGCTCGGTTCATTCTCGACCAGCGTTCCAAAGGCTTTGAGGAAAAGAGAACTATCGCTCGGCAGACCAAGAGCAAGAACCTACTGTCCGGGATCATGTTCTGCGGGCATTGCGGCGGCAGGCTGACTTCGATAGTTTATCGTGAGCGCTATACTCGCAAAGACGGGACGGAATATGACCGTTCGCAGCTTAAATACCTTTGCTATCATAAGAGCAGGGGATTGTGCAAGTGTGACGGGCAGAGCACATATGTTGCCGAAAGAGTGGACGCTGCCGTGGTCGAGCTTATTCATCAGATGTTCGAGAACATCAAGGACGCACCGGACGAGGGTGACATTCAGAAGCGTTTCGCCAAAGAATCCGCGAGCAGCAAGGCGCAGCAGACCAAGCTGAACCTTGAACTCAAAAAGAACTCCGACCAGCTGCTTAAATTGCAGGACGAGATCGGAGCAACCCTGACGGGCGACAGCGTATATACTTCCGAACAGCTCAGTACAGCTATAAAGACCGTTGAGAACCGCATCGTCAACATCAAAGACGAGATCGAGCGGCTTCAGAACGAGGTCAACTGCAAGAAAGCATCGCTGGAGCAGATACGTCCGATGTTTGAGCAGTTCGTGAGATGGGCGCAGGAGTTCGACACCTGCACTATCGAGCAGAAGAAAATGATCATTTCTCGCTTGGTCACGAGAATCGAGCTGCACAAGGATTATGAGCTGTCAGTCGAGCTTAATGAAGAGTACCAAAAGTTTTGTGAAAACTGGGTGAAATTGACTGAAAGAAGCGTCATTTCAGCATAAGATACCACAAAATACAAAAGCCCGCGAACGGGCATTACAAAGGGATTTATTCCTGCGTTAAACAGTCAATCGCTATCAAAAAAAGAGGGTCAATTAGTGTAAAGTCGTTAGAGACGTTAGAGCGCTTGACTGTTAATCAAGATGTCACTGGTTCAAGTCCAGTAACAGGAGCCACAATGGACAAATCCGAACCAAACCGGCTCGGATTTGTTTGTTTTTTATTCGGGAAAGCCAAACTTCGGGGTAGTTATTCAGATCGAAACATAAGTTTATTATAAGCATAGTCTGTTTTAGTAAAATCTAACAAACTATGCTTATTCTTGTATACGAACATAAAAATGCACCGCAAATGAGCAGTGCATTTTTAACAAAAGAACTATGAATGCAGACACGTCTGATGAAACCGCTGAAAGTTATCCTTCGGAGCAGATATAAATCTTGTTCCAATTACATCATACCACATTCTGTAAGATTTGTCCAATTGTATTTGGCTATATCAATATATAGCTTTATTCTATATATCCTGAAATTCACTGCTTTTGTTTATAATTTGTTTCAGATTATTTATGTATATCTCTCCGATATCCGACAATATATGATCTTTACGCACGATAAACCCTATTAGTATTTCCGGCTGAATACTGCTCTCAGCCGGCATGAATGGTACGCAGTGATATTCTCTCCCGTTGAGGATATTGTAATTCATACCGGTACTGAAAGTGAAACCGTTCATATCTGCGATAAGATTCAGCATTGTGAGCTTATCCGTGACCTTTATCACTCTGTCGCAGTCGTTAACAGGTATAAGTTCTTCGGACATATAATATGGCTCACAGCTTCCCTGCTCATATATCACACAGGGATATCCGGCGAGGTCTTCGCTTTGTATCACATCTTTATCGGCGAGCGGACTGCTTCGGCACAGAAAGACATACACGGGGCATCTCAACAGCTCGGTAAATACAAGATCGCTGTCTTGAAGAAGCTTTTCAATATATTTCGCATTGAAGTCGGCTGTGAAAATTATCCCAACTTCGCTTCGCAATGTGCTCACATCGTGTATCACTTCAGATGTCCGGGTCTCGCGGAACGCGAAATCAAACTTATTGTCTGTATCTTCACCGTCTTTTTCGAGCATTCTCACAGTCCGGGTAAATGCTTTTGAAGCAAACGAGTAATGCTGGCACGAAACTCCGAATGAATTTGTCAATAATGCTTGACACATTTTCTTCAATCGGAAAAATGCTGTAAGGAATAAGCAGGTAATAGCGTTTATGCCGCGAAAGCATCTTGACATGAGTTTCAAATGTGATAGGCTGTGTAGCTGGCAGATAGCCCCTGAAGGGACTACTGCGGCAGCAGCCCTTTAGGGGTGTCTGCCGGTGCTGCCCGACTATCACACTTGAATCGAGGCACGTGTCAAGATGAACGTGGAATAAATGCGGTCGTAATTCATCAATGCAATCACGGATCAAAACCTAGATCATGCAGCAGCGGAAATACTTTCGTAGTAGAGCTGCCTTTTTACCGCGGGCGGTAATCCTCCGTTTGTTGTACATATTCTTCTGTTAGTCCAATAGCTCATGTAGTATCTCCAGATCAGTGTTTTCAACTCAGAGATAGTGTAATTCTCGGAACTGTCGCCCCGGCTATAAAACAGCTCTTCTTTCATGCGAGCCCACATGCTTTCACAGCGTGCGTTGTCGT
>CAMVGH010000021.1 GCA_947166945.1 uncultured Clostridia bacterium | reverse complement strand
TTAAACAACGGACACATTCCTTGATGTCAAGCTCATTTCGTCCTTCGGACGAACAGCAGACATTAATTATTTTAAATAGTAAAAATCAAGGAGGACAATAAAAATGCCGGAATTCAAGGAATTCACATTCCCGTCTTCAACCGGGAATAATACTGTATATGCCCGGAAGTGCATACCGGACGGTGTGCCGCGCGGCATCGTACAGATAGCGCACGGCATCTCCGAACATATCGGACGTTATGAAGAATTTATGGAATTTCTCGCTTCCAACGGTTTCATAGCCGTGGGAAACGATCATCTCGGTCACGGAAAGACAGTCACCGACCCTGCCGACAAAGGTTTCTTCAGCGAAAAAGACGGCTGGACCCACGCGGTTGACGATATGGACAAGCTCCATGACATCATGTGTGAGGAATACCCCGGACTGCCGTATATAAATTTCGGGCACAGCATGGGAAGCTTTCTTACCCGCACTTACCTTATCCGCTATCCCGACAAGCCGGATCTCGCAATACTCTGCGGCACCGGTCATCAGGCAAAAGCAGCGGTCAGGGCGGGACTTGCCTTCGCTTCCGCAACTGTAAATGTACAAGGCGCCCGCAAGACCGGCGAGATGCTCAACTCTGTGGCGTTCGGCTCATACAACAAGGGCTATGACAATGTTCGTACACCGTACGACTGGATAAGCAGTGACCCGGAGGCTGTTGACACATATATAGCCGACCCGGACTGCGGCGGTATCGCAACCGTGGGACTGTTCCGTGATATGATGAGCGGCATAGATTTCATCACCGAACGCGATAACATCGCAAAGATGAACAAGGAACTGCCTGTTCTCTTTATCTCGGGCTGGGCAGACCCCGTCGGCGAGAACGGAAAGGGTGTCAAGCGTGCCTACAAAGCGTTCTGCGAAGCGGGAATGAAATATGTGCATATCAAGCTCTATCCCGGCGACCGCCACGAACTGCTCCACGAAAAGAACAAGGACGAGGTAATGAACGATATCCTTGATTGGATAAACAAGAAACTCGACCTGCAATAACAAACAGAACTCCCCCGCGAAAGCTTACAGCAGCAGCGAGGGAGTTTTCTTTATACGGTCATATCTTCTCAAACCGTTTCGTACCCTTGTCATCAACGGTCTCATTCCACATCTGCGCAGGGCGCACCCATAGTCCCATTTCTCCGTACAGCGCCCTGTACACGACCATAGGTTCCAGTGTCTCGGAATGTTTCGCTACCCCGATGACCTCATACTCATTTCCCTTGTAATGACGGTATTTCCCTGTCGGTATCGACGATACAGCCTCTTCAAATGTCATAGCGATCCTCCTTATCTGAATGCATATACTCTCGCTTCATAAGGTCCGAAGCACATATCGTCCGGGTCTGTACCCGGGTAGTTGCCGAGTATGAGTTTCTTTTCAGCCCCAGCATATTCCTTTGGCAGCTGCACGATAACATTATGCTTTGCAAAAGAACAGATTATCAGCCAGCGATGCCCCTTGTAAACACGTTCATACATATAGATCTCGCGGGATCCCGGAAAGAACTCCCGGTACCGCCCGTATGTGAGAGCCGCACTGCTCTTTTTCAGCTTAACGCATTTCCGGTAGAAATTCAGTATGCTGTCGGGCTCATTTTCCTGTGCCTCTACATTTATGCGGCGGTAGTTCGGATTTACCGTGAACCACGGCTTCACGCGGGAAAAGCCGGCATTTCTCCTGCCGCTCCACTGCATCGGAGTGCGGGAGGAATCGCGGCTGGAACGGTATATCCTCCTCATGCGCTGCTCTATGGTATCGTTGACGTGATACCTGTTGAAATTGGTTATGCTGGAGATATCCTTGTACTCCGCTATATCACGGAGCCGGATATTTGTCATTCCTATCTCCTGCCCCTGATAGATGAAGGTACAGCCCTGCTGGAATATGTAGCAGGCGGCGAGCATGGTACCGCTTTCACGGTGAAATTTTTCGCTTCCATATCGGCTTATGACGCGCGGGTGGTCATGGTTCTCAAGGTAAAGTGTGTTCCATGCTTTACCGTTCAGAGAATACTGCCATTTTGAAAACGCCTTTTTCAGCTTTTTCAGGTCAAAGGGGTGGTGTATGTATTCGGTATAGAAGCAGTCCGCCATCATGTGATCGAAGGAGAACATCATATCAAGCGACTTGTTCTTTCCCGTAAGATACATCAGCGCCGTTTTCACGGTGGTCATGGGGCCCTCGCCGATCTGTATGCAGTCATATTCCTTAGCAACTTCGCGGAACTCCGCCAGATATTCGTGGATATGGGGGCCGTCCTTGTAAGCGAACATTCCGTTTATAGCCGGCAGGAAGGGCAGACCGTCCGGGAGTCCCTCTTTCTTTGATATGAAGTTGATGACGTCCTCACGGAATCCGTCAACGCCCATATCCAGCCAGTACCGCATTATCCCTTTGACTTCCTCACGGACTTCCGGATTGTCCATATTCAGGTCGGGCTGTTTTTTCGAGAAGATATGCAGATAATACTGTCCGCGCACCTCGTCATAAGTCCACGCCTTGCCCTCGAAAAGCGAATCCCAGTTATTGGGTTTGTCGCGCCAGATATAATAGTTGCTGTACGGATTATCTCTCCCCTTCCTGCTTTCAAGGAACCATGGGTGTTCGTCCGAGGTATGGTTCACCACAAGATCCATTATAAGCTTCATTCCGAGGCGGTGAGTCTTTGCGAGGACTTTTCTGAACACGTCAAGATCGCCGAAATCCGGGTGTATATCCCGGTAATCGGAAATATCATAGCCATAGTCCGCATTCGGTGAGGGATAGACCGGACAGAGCCATATCGCGTCCACCCCGAGAGACTTTATATATTCCAGTTTCTTATATACGCCGTACAGATCACCGATGCCGTCTCCGTTTCCGTCACAGAAACTGCGCACCCAGATCTGGTAGAAGGTCATTCTTCTGAATGATCGTCTGATCCCGTCAGGAGCTTCTTTGCCGTGTTCTTCACCGCTCCCGCGGTCTTCTTCGCAGCTCCCGTTACCGCACCGCTGCTCTTCACAGCTGCTTTCTTCACTGTCCCGGCACCCGTTTTCACTGCTCCCGCAGTCTTTCCCGCTCCGAATTTTGCCGCCGATCTCACTGCGCCGAATGTTGTCTTTCTTATCGAATTCTGCTTCTCCCATGCTTTTGCGATCTCCTCCCGTACATTATCCTCAAATCTCACGAATACCTGTTTAAGGTCTTCCGCTTCCAGAGACAGACGCTGTCCGGCTCCCGCTATATTCTCGATCATGCCTTCCATATTCTCACGGAAATTATCATAAAGCGCGTGACGCGCCTTATCAGCGTGAGTATATGCGTCGATGAGTCCGGCAGTTGCGTCGAGTATATGATCGGACATACCTTTCTTTCTGGCATCAAGGTCGCCGGACGCTTTCATGCGAAGGATCTCTTCATAGCGCTTGTACGCGGTGCGGACGCTGTCCTCCCATGAAATGTATATCTCGTCCATAGCGTTCTGCCCGACCCTGCCTGTTTCCGTAAGATTTCCGGCTGCTTCTTTCAGAAGCCTGAACATATCCTCCGGAGTCTCCTTTATTATATATCCGTTTTGTCCGTCGGTTATTCCCTCGGCAGCACAGGAATCCTCTATCAGTACGCTGGCAAGTCCGCAGGCTGCCGCTTCCCGGACTACGATCCCATTTGTATCGTATGTCGAGGGGAACAGGAACAGATCGGCGCGTGTATTCCATGCACGAAGCATATTTCTGTCATATATCGGTCCGGTAAATATTACCGCGCCTTTTGCAAGTCTGCCCTCTGTGCGGACAGTCTCCCCTTCCTTGTTTTCATAAAGTGTTATTCCGTACTCGCGAACCGTACTTTTCAGCTCGTCTGCGTCCCTGCCGGAGCCGACGAACACCATTCTGAAATCGGTGCCGTTTTCCGCAAGCAGCTTGAGCGCGTCGAGAATAAGCGGAAGCCCCTTATATTTCATTAGTCTTCCCACAAACAGAAATACCGGAACGCCTCCGGGAAGATCGTAACCCGCGCAGGCGGATCTCACAGTCTGCTCGTCGGCTCTGCCCTTTGCGAAGTCAACGCCGTTGTTCATTACGATGAACTCACCTTCCCAGCCGAGCGAACGCAGATTTTCTCCTGCGCCCCTGCTGACTGTCCATACTTCATCGCAGGCGGATATATTGGAAACGAGAGCTTTTATGCTCTCCTTCTGCAAGATCTTCGAATTTGTAGCCGCAGCGATATCCACATCAAATTTTGTATGGTATGTGAATACTATCGGCGCCCCTGTCTCCTTGCGAAGTATTCTTGCCATGACTGTAGAAGCGACCGGACAATGTGTATGGATAATATCCGGCTCAAGTCCGGTTATACCGTTTATCGCCTCCATAGCAAGCGGGTTCCCCGCACGGTAGCCGCTGATTATCGCGGTGGTGTCATAGCTGTGGTAGGGTATGACTTTGTAAGGGTATTTGCTGTAATCGGCATCGGGGTATGCGGGTGTGCCGACCACGACCCTGTTGCCCTCCATTTTATCCAGTATATCCGCATAGTTGATAACGGCATTTGCTACCCCGTCAATAACAGGCGGAAAAGAATCGTTCAAAAGACAGACATTCATATTTATATCCTCCCATAATGTCATTATATCACATACCGCCCACAAGGTCAAGTATATAGCAAAACCGCCGGCAGCCCGGCGGTTCCTGTCGTTTTATTCCTGTTCCTTTGCCGCGTTGAGAAGCTCCACCATTTTTTCGGTAAGTTCTTCAAAAGGTCTTGCGAACATATTCTTTTCATCTTTCTTTATAATAATTGTATCCTCTTCGGCAATGCCAAGTTTTTCCATATTGATCGTGAAGTCGGTCATCAGGAAGAATTTCCACTTATATACATCTCTCTGAAGCGCTATCATCTCACGCAGCTTTTCGTATGTGCAGTTTACGCTCGCATTGTCGCGACCGAATACGATTATAGTCATGATGACCTGCGAAGGACGTTCCGGCTCGGGAGTATCGTTCAGTCTCACGCCTTCTTCATACATGAGCTGGGACGCACGGTCGAGCAGTGCGCAGGCACCGGTGCCGTCGTTCTGTACGCCGATCTTGTCCATTTTGAATTTTTGCAGCGGCAGATCGCAGATACGTACATCGCTGTCTCTTACAAATCTGATACCGGAGCAGTGCTGTTCTCTGCCTGTCTTGCGGAGGGCAGCACCAAATTTCTTGATAGCCCTGAGAGCATCATCGTGACGCTCGGCGGATATTGCGTTACAATCAAAAGCAAAAAGCTGTAAGGTAAGTTTATTATTCATATTTATCCCTCCGTTATTTTAAATTTGATATTTTTATTATATCACATTGAGTTTCCGATGTCAAATACTTTGTTAAAATTTTTTCAGATTTCTTTCCGTATTGACAACGAAGAAATATCGTGTTATACTTTCAATAAAATGAAAGCGGGGTACTATTGTAATGAGCGGATATATAATGGATATGCGGAAACTTGTCGGACATCGGACGCTTATACAATGCGCGGCAAGTATCATAATAGAAAACGAAAAGGGGCAGATACTGCTCGGAAAACGTTCGGACAATCACTGCTGGGGATATTCCGGCGGTTCAATAGAGATAGACGAGCGGGTGGAGGACTGCGCAAGGAGAGAACTGCTTGAAGAAATGGGGCTCACTGCGGGAGAGCTTGAACTGTTCATGATAAACTCCGGCCCCGAAGTACACTACATCTATCCCAACGGAGACGAAGTAAGCAATGTGGAGATCATCTACATCTGCCGTGAATGGGAAGGTGAACCGAGGGCTGCGGACGGCGAAATGACGGATCTGCGTTTCTTCGATGTACGGGATATCCCCGAGGAGATCTCACCGCCCATAAAGCCGGTGATCGACGAGTATATCAGACAGCGCACATTCAGAGATCAATGACAAGTTCCACCGGGCAGTGATCACTGCCCTCAGTCTCGTTATGTATGATCTGATCCTTCACTTTCGGCATGAGTCTCTCGGACACAATGAAATAGTCGATACGCCAGCCTGCATTGTTCCTGCGGGCGTTGAAGCGATATGACCACCACGTATATACACCGGTCTTATCCGGGTAAAGTCTGCGGTATGTGTCGGCAAATCCGGCATTCAGAAGCTCTGTCATCTTTCCGCGTTCTTCATCGGAGAATCCGGCATTGCCGGCGTTTGATCTCGGGTTCTTCAGATCTATCTCATTGTGTGCCACATTAAGGTCGCCGCAATAGACAACAGGTTTCTTCTTATCGAGTTCCGAAAGATAGTCCCTCATCGCGTCCTCGAATTCCATACGGTATTCTATACGTTTAAGCCCATCCTGTGCGTTCGGGACATAGCAGCATACAAAATAAAAGTCCTCATACTCACAGGTAATGACCCGCCCCTCGTCGGTATGTTCACCGTTCAGTCCGTATGCGACACTCATCGGCTCACGCTTTGAATAGACCGCCGTTCCCGAATAGCCTGCCTTCTGTGCGCTGTGGAAGTACTTAACATAGCCCTCCGGCGAGAAATCCGCCTGTTCGGGCTTCATCTTTGTTTCCTGTATGCAGAAGATATCAGCGTCAGCCGCCTCGAAGAAATCCGTAAATCCCTTATTGAGGCAAGCGCGGAACCCATTGACATTCCATGTGATAAATCTCATGTTATTTCCTCCGGTCAGTTATTATCTTTATTATATCATTTACGCATATTCCTGTCAATCATAAAGAAAAGAAAAAACGGACGGCTCTATGAACCGTCCGTTTTTTACGTTTTCTCAGATAAAGGAATCAACGGGACCTTCATACTGCGCACTGCCGAATGCAAGGATAAGGATAAATATAGGTGAAAGGAACCAAAGACCAAGTCCGAATCCTACGCCCTTGCCAAACACCTTTGCAAGTCTGAACAGCGACACGATAGCAACGATCTCACCGAAGATCGGAATGAGAAGGAAGAGGAATTTCCAGCCGTTGCCGTAGATTATCTTGAACAGTATGTATGTGCCGTATATCGGTATAATGCATTTCCATCCTGCCTCACCGGCTTTGCTGTAGATCTTGAAATATGCAACAAGATACAGAACGAGCAGCACCAGCCAGACGATCAGGGAAACGCCTCCGAACAATCCCGCAACTGCATTTGTAAGCGCATTGTTATCCATATTCATGTCCTCCAAAATATAAAAATTTAATTCAACAGCCGTACCGACTGCTGTTTGTATTATAACATATCCTTTCTGCCGTGTCAAGACTTTTTACAGCACCTTGTCGATATCCTCGTGCTGTCTTGTATAGAGACTATAATAATATCCTTTCTTCTCCATAAGTTCCCTGTGAGTGCCCTGTTCGGCTATTTTTCCGTCAAGAACTGCGATTATCATGTCGGCGCCGACTATAGTTGAAAGCCTGTGAGCGATGACGAAGGAAGTACGGTCATCGGTAAGCGCCTTTATCGCAGACTGTATCTTTTTCTCGGTTATGGTATCGACCGAGGAGGTCGCTTCGTCAAGTATGAGTATGTCCGGATCACACAGTATCGCCCGGGCGAACGAGATAAGCTGCTTCTGTCCGGTGGACAGGGAATTTCCTCCTTCGCCCGCAGGTGTATCGAGGCCGTTTTCAAGTCCGTCAACAAGCTCCCGTGCCGAGACCGCATCCAGTGCCGCATATATCTCTTCATCCGTGGCATCAGGCTTCGCATAACGCAGATTGTCACGTATAGAACCGGAGAAGAGATGCGGGGTCTGTAACACATACCCGATATGACTGTGCAGCCAGCCGACCGACCTTTCACGGATATCGCGTCCGTCTATCAGCACACGTCCCGAATCCGGCTCATAGAAACGGCACACGAGGTTCACCAGCGTGGTCTTGCCCGCACCGGTCTCACCGACTATAGCCACCATACTGCCTTTCGGTATTTTAAGCGAGAAATTGCTCAGCACCTCCGAATCACCGTCGGGATAGGTGAATGTGACGTTTTCAAACTCCACATCGCCGTGCATCTTTTCCCAGTTTTCAAGCCGAGGGGCGGATCCCGTCCCGTACTTTTCAATTACTTCCGGACTGTCCTCCACATCGGAGCCTGTGCTCATCAGTTCGTTGTAACGTTCGAGGTTCGCCTGTATCGCTGTAAATTCGGAGATAGTTCTTACTATGTTCTGCACCGGTTCTATCATTCCGAGAGCATAGGACATGAACACCGACAGCGTACCGATCATCATAGCTCCTTCAAGGGTCATCATGCCGCCCCGCCACAGGACAGCCGACAATGCCGCCGCGCTTACAAGGCTGACAGTCGCCGAAAACAGTGCGGAGTAATTCCCTGCCCTGACGGAATATTTTTTCATGACCTGTGTATCCGAGAAGAATTCTTTTTCGGCTTTATCCTCGATGCCCAGTGATTTCACAGCCCGTATTCCTGTGATCGTCTGGTTGAAATCCCCGGTAATGACGGAATTCTGCTGACGTATAAAACGATTTATCCTGATCAGTTTTTTCTGGAACAGCACCGAGAGAAGGGAAGCCAGCACCACAAGCCCGAATATAACAATGAACAGCCGCGGAGAGATAACCGCCATATTAACGAGAATACATACAAGGTACGAGCCGTTCCATACGATATCCATGAGCTTCCAGGAGACCGTCTCACCTATCTTCGAGGTGTCGCTCATGACACGGGAGTGGATCGCACCGACGCTGTTCTTGTTGAAATATGAAAGGGACAGCCTGCGGAAATGTCCGAATGAAGCATTTCGCAGGTCACGGTTCACCGTGACCTCCAGACGTCCGCATATCAGTGCGGAAATAAGGTCGTTGAGCTTTTGAAGTATGAGCACAGCTGCATAGATCAAAATGAATATCCACAGCGTATCGAGAGTTTTCTCCGCAACAAAATGGTCAAGGGCATAACGGTTGAACAGAGGGAATATCGAATCACACGCACTGCATATACAGCCCGTGATGATCATGACCGTCATGCTCAGAGCATAAGGCCGCCCTATGTGCAGGATCGTCCGGAGAGTCCACCGCTTCTTCTTTTTATCCGCCTGTCTGTAACTCATAGATGTCTTTGTATATTCCCTCTCTTGATATCAGTTCGGCATGGGTGCCGGTATCGGTGATCTCACCTTTATCGAGAACATATATCCTGTCACAGCCTGCCACGGTATTTATCCGGTGCGAAATTATCACCGCGGTCCTGCCGCCGAGCCTGTGGAAGATGTTGTTTCTTACCTCAGCCTCTGTCTGCGCGTCGAGAGCGGAGAACGCGTCGTCAAAAATAAACACGTCCCGGTCCGCGGCAAGCGCAGCCGCGATCGCTGTTCTCTGTTTCTGTCCTCCGGAGAGCGTAACGCCGCGTTCTCCGACGAATGTATCCAGCCCGTCGGTAAATTTTGCGACGGTGCCGAGCAGCTCCGCATCCTCTGCGGCTTCCCTGATCCGTTCGTCGGTAATGCTGCTGTCGGAGATCCGTATATTGTCCGATATGGTCCCCGAAAAAAGGAACGGTTCCTGCAATATCCGGGAGAAACGCTTTCTGTAATCGTCCAGCTTATACTCCGAGATCTCCCTGCCGCAGTAGGTTATGCTGCCGCGAAGCCCGCGCTCGTCGCACATTCTCATTATAAGTTCGGTGATAGTACTCTTACCGGAGCCTGTACCGCCGATTATTCCTATCTTCTCGCCTTTGCTGACATACAGGCATATATGTTTCAGCACATCGCTGTCTCCGGTGTAGGAATAGGATACATCTTTGAAACATATCAGCGGGCTTTCCCCGCCTGTAAGATCTTTCCTGCCGTTTTCAAAGTTCTCGGGCTCAGAATTCATTATGTATCTGATGCGGTCAACGGAAACTCCCGCACGGCTCAGATCGGCTATCGTCCGTCCGAGTTCGCGCACCGGCCATGTGAGCATGGCATTATAGGAGATGAACGCCACATAGTTTCCGGCGGTAAGTCCGCCGTTCACACAGAACACCGCCCCGAATATCACCACGAGCATTACCTGAAGGCCGGAAATAAGGTCTCCGAGCTGCCAGAAAAAGCTCATCATACGCATGATCTTCACCCACATATCGGTATATATGGCATTCTTCTCCACGAATTTTTCATATTCATGTTCTTCCTTGCCGAAAGCCCTTACAACACGTATGCCTGTAAGATTTTCCTGCACCAACGCCGAGACCTTACCTTCCTGTATATCCGCCTGCATGAAATCCCTGCCTATCCTTCGGTGAAACATTATGGAAGCAAACACGATCACAGGAATGAACGCTCCCGCGATGAGCGCAAGGACAAGATCTATCTGCACCATGAAATAAAGGCTCAGAAATATGAGCAGGATTATTCTCACAAATGAGGTGAGCTGATTTGACACGAAATTTTTTACTGTCTCCACATCGGAGGTACAGCGCTGGAGTATGTCTCCGGTGGAATTCTGTCCGTACCACGGGACAGGAAGTCTTTCAGCGCGGGAGAAAAGTGTATTTCTCATGCGGCGCACCAGTCTTTCCGCTCCCACGCTGTTCAGGAGCGTCTGCAGATATCTCGAAAGCGCACCGATCAGAGCTATCCCTATCACGAACATCGCAGGTATATAGAGGTTATCCCGTATGTATTCCACGCCCCCGAGCCGTCGTATCACCTCGGGTTCTATACCTGTCTGCGGCAGGGTCTCGCTGCCGAGAATATAGTCTATGACGCAGGATACTACCCGCGGGTTTATAAGATCTATCAATGCCGCGGCAGCCGACAGAAACATTCCCAGCACAAAGAAGGCGGCACTGCCTTTCAGCTCGTATCTCAGCAGTGCCCCGCCCGTAGGAAATTTTTCTGTCCTGTTCTTTCTTTTCATCTGTTTTCCCGTTTATCTCCGTTTTTTTGCATGGAATACTATCAGCATTGATATCCCTATTATCAGTATGCCGCCTGCCGCTCCTCCAATAATGAGCCAGCTGCCGTATTTTTCCGTACTTTCAGTGCCTTCGTCTGCCGCGGTCACCGCTGCCGTTGTGGTCACAGGCGCAGTCGTGGTATCTTCCGTGATCTCCGTGGCAGTTTCGGGGACAGAGGTAATTTCGGTCGCAGTCGTTGTGACTGCGGAGGTCGTGACAGTTGTTGCAGTCGTTGTAACGGTGGTACCGGAAGTTGTCGTGGTCGTTGTAACAGTGGTACCGGCAGTTGTTGTGACAGTTGTATCGGCAGCTGTGGTTGTTGTTTCCCCAGCCGATGAGACGGAAGACTCCGGAGCCTTCTCTGTGACCGGAGTGGAAGTGACCGCAGCCTCCGCCGCATTTCCGAAAAACGGATCCTCCGCCTTCACAAGAGCAAGCACCACAGTCTCGGAATGCTGCATCAGAATGCGGGAGCCGTTGCCCATGAACGTGGCGAATGTCGAGAACGGTCTTTCACCGAGCAGATCGTTGGTAAATGCGGGCATTATCATTCTTATTACATTCGGGACCGCCGCCCGGAGTTTCGCGGCTTCCTCCGCTGTCAGTTTTTCTTCAGCGTCATTCTTTATAATGCTTTCAGTTATACGGTCAATGAACTGATCCACCGCTTCGTTGTATTCTTCGCTGTCCGATGCGGCATACAATATCGGCAGCATATCCGCATCCAACCCGTTCAGTATCGCCGCGAACAGGAATTCCGTGAATTCAGAGCGTCCGGAAATGCTGTTGCCGATGATAAGGGATATCATATCCGCCGCGTACTCGTCATTGTCCGCGTAGGTCTTACGGCTGATATTTGAAGCGAGCCACCCGATATATTCACGGATAAATTCACTTATATAGACAGCCGGTACCGGGCCGAGATCCTTTACGCTGAATGTATCGGGATCAAATTCATAATTTCTCTGTGTCCGCAGAGATAATCCCGTCAGTCCGACCCCGACCTCCTTACGTGGTATCGGTATCTGTGAGGCATTCAGTGTTTCCGTCACTCCTGTGTGGTAAAGCCCCCACTCAGCCGGATATACAAGCGGAACGATATCGTTCGGGTTCACAACATTGTGTATATTCTCATAAGCAGCTTTCTCACAGCTTCCCGCCGGAGCTTCAAATGTGTAGATATAAAGGTCATCATCGGTCATGCCGAACTCGGAAAGATGCTCGTTGATATACTTTCCCGCAAGCTCGGCAACTCCGCCGGCTCTGCTGTATCCTGCCATCCATATCTTTGCTCCGGCTATCCCATACTTTATCTCATAGGCACGAATACGGTCGATCAGCATTTTTGCGGCTTTTGAGAAGCCTTCCGCGTCTCCGCTCTCACCGACCATAAGATTGCTCGCCCATTCAAGTCCGTAGCTGCCGCCTCTGACCGCGACCGCGACCACTTCCCCGTATGGGGTATTCTTGTGGGAAATGACCGTCCCGAGAGTATTTTCCGAAGTAGGTACGTTCATATCCGCTACATAGATGCCGCCGGTATCGAACCCTATATCCGCGAGCAGGTTTTCAGCACTCTCCGAAGGCATAGTCCCCTCTTCCGAACCAAATACCGATAACGCGAGATCGAGGGACATAGTCCGCAGGTGAATGTCCTTCTCCTTACCGGACTTTGCAAAAAATCCATCGGTATAATAAAATGTTTCCAGTATGCTGTTTTCCGTAAGCGAGGGCACATAGCGGAACTCGCCGGTGATATATCCGCTGTCCGCAGGCTCGGCGGATACCGCGGGTAAAGATACAAGCATGAGCGCCGCGCACACGATCAGTGCTGCGATCTTTCGCATTATATCCATTCAATGCCCCTCCTTTGATTTTATACACTTTATTATACCACAAATAAATATATTATGTCAACAAAAAAGGGAACGCGCTGTGCGTTCCCCGTTTTGCTGTTATTTTATCTCAAATCTCGCGGTCATCTGAAAATCTCCGGCGAGCATACTCTCTTCGTCTCCCTTCGCCAGAAACGAGAGCTCTATTATATATTTCCCCGAAGCCAGCTTCCCGTATACCTCCGACCAGTTCACCTCTTCTGCCATCGCGATACTCTTCAATACACTGTTTCTTTCTCCCGTGTCCGTGAGAGTGGAGAAAACCTGCTCGGCGTGTCCGTCCGTGCTTCTGAATATGGTATAGCCGTTATAGCGGTACAGAGAGCCCTTATATTCTCCGCCGCTCTGGCTTATCTCGAGCCCGAGCCCCTCCGCCGACGCTTCATATACCTTCAGCCCCAAGCCGTAGGCGTTGGTCATATTCACGGTAACGGTGAAATCCGCGTAAACCGTCTCGGTTATGCTGCCGCATACAAAATCCTTGACCAGCCGGTACTCGCCCTCCGGCAGTTCACCGTATATCATATCGAAGTCCGCGCCCAGCGTTATTTCGGAACCCCGTTCAAGCACCTGATCCTTAGCGTTCCATACGGCAGGCTCTCCGGTAAGGGTCGGAAGCTCCTCCCATTTTCCGCCGTTCTTTTTCTCTATCCGATACGCAGGGGTGTACATGATATCGCCGTCCACGGTTCCGCCATTCTGCGATACCGTGAATTCTATTCGCTTATTGGTATTGTCGTTCCTGCGCATAGTCACGCCGAGCTTGCTGCCGATATCATCGGTTATCTCGAATTCCGCGTAAATGTTTGTATTATTCCGATAGTCCCCGGAGAAGAAACCCTTCTTTATCCTGTAATGACCCGCAGGAAGAGCGCCGTGCATATACTTCCATGTGACAGTTTCTTCCCTTACGGCATTTTTGTCAAGAAGATAGCCAAGGTCAATAAAGCCCCAATTATCATGAACAAACGGGAGCTGCTCCCAGTCATCGCCGTTCCGTTTCTCCACGGCAAACTCCTCACCATAAGTGATCTCGCCGGGATATATGCCGCCGTTCTCCGAGATCGTGAGGGTAAGTCCCTCGGCTGTTATATTATCCGCAGACATTGTGATTTTCCACTTTGTATTTTCGCCGCCGGTTATCTCGAAGTCACAGAAATATGTGCTTCTGTTTATAACGGACTGCTCACCGCCGGAAGAGACCGAGTAATTCACAAAGGTCTGTGATATGCGATATGTGCCGTTGGGAAGACTTCCGTACTGTCTGCCGAAATTCACAGTTATCTCAGTGGTATCGTTCCATTTCATCGGCTCGATATCCGGCGCCCATGTAGTAGGATTGTATTCCAATTCTTCCCATTCGCCCGACTCGGTCTTGTGCAGGATATAGTAGGGGGATTCATAGCCGAAATCACGTTTTACATGGAAATTCCCGCCGCTCTGCCGAACCACAAGGGTGACGCTTTCCGGAGTAACGTCCTTCGCGGTCATTGTGATCCCGAACAGTGTCGGAACACTGTCGGTCATATCAAACTCTTCGATATAGGGAAGATAGCCGAGCACCTTTCCCGTTGCCTTACTGTGCAAACTCAGAGACTGTACGATCCGGTATTTTCCGTTCGGTATCTCGGACTCATACTCACCGCTCCCGTAGAAACGAATCTTTTCATCTACCCAGTTGTCGCTTTCAGAGAACATACCGAGAGTGTACAGCGAATCCCGTCGACCCGTCTTTTCCACGTTTTCGGGGTCGTATGTGTTCCAGCCGCCGTTTCCGTCAGGCTGCTGCAATTCATACCATGGACCCCATTCAAACCAGACCATTTCTGCGTAGGGGTAATTTTCGATAAGCTCATAATGCAGCGTCATTCCCGCTCTTGTGAGGTCTTTGATCGACACCGCCATTCCGAAACCCTCCATACCGCCGTCGATCAGAGCTTTCAGCTCCTCGTCGGTAACAGGTACAGACGTGTCGTCTGCGTTTTCTGCCGCGTTCTCCGTGACCGTTTCCGGCGGCTCGGCGGTGGTATCGTATTCGGAAGTGACAGCCTGTGTGACCGCAAGAGAGTCCGGCGTCACCAAAATATCGGGTTCCACCATACCCCCGCGTCCGGCGGAGCTTTCGGCTGCCGTTTCCGTGCCGAAAGGTGAGCTTGCCGCCTGTGCATTCTCCCATGTATGGTTGGTCAGAATAGCGGGTGTCGTTGTTTCAGTCGCAGTCTGTATCGCGGGAACTGTTTTGTTGATCTCTTCCAGCGCGGAACTCTGCACTTCCGGCGCAAGGGTGATATCTATACCGTGATAGCCTGTCTGTATATCCGAAAAATTCACCGCAAGCGCAGCCGCCCCCGCTATGACCAGCGTCGCCGCTATTCCGGAGACTGCCGCTATGCGCAGCTTCATATTCTTAGGCTTGTCACGCTTCGTCTCGACTATGCCGAGATGTCCGTTCCGATGATATGTGCCTTCCGTGTGGTCTGTTCTTGTCACTATGCCGTCTATCAGCTTCTCGTCTATATTTCCGAGAGCCTTCATAAATTTGTCTTCTCTTTCGTTCATATATCTATTCCCTCCTTTTCGAGGAATTTGCGGAGCTTCTCCCGCGTTCTGTGAAGTGTGGTCTTGACCTTTTCAACGCTGATGCCCATTTCGGAGGAAATGGCGGAAACGGACATGAAGCCCCAGTAACGTTTCAGGAATATCTGCCGCTTTTCGGTGCCGAGTGTGCGCAGAAACCGTTCCAGCGCCGCGGTAAGCTCATTCTCATCGGCTTTCTTCTCCACTGTATCGCCTGCGGGGAGACATTCCGAGATCTCGTCATAATCCACGGCGGACATTCCGCCGCCTCGCTTGTCCGCGGCAAGGCTCTCCCGGCGGTTCAGCGCTAAATTCCGCGCTATCTTCGCCGTGAACGCACCGAGCCTCGGAGGACGTTTCGGAGGTATCAGCTCCCACAGCCGCATATATGTATCATTCACACATTCCTCGCTGTCCTCACGATTGCCGAGTATCGCAAATGTAAGCGAGCGGCAGTAGCGTCCGTAGGCTTTGTCTGTTTCCTTTATCGCATCTTCCGAGCGCTTGTTGTACAACTCTATTATATCATTGTCGTTCATTACTTCCTCCGCCTTATTCAACGATCGTTCTACCTATATATACAGAAAACAGCCATGAAAGGTTACAGCCTTCCGGCAATAAATTTCTTGACACGGACGAAATTAAAATATATAATGATTATATCACCGCTACGGGAAATTTGCAACAGGAGGCACGGACTTGAAAATACATGAATTCGGTGAAATTAACCGCCGCAATATCGTGATGATACACGGTGCGTTCATGTCGTGGGATATGTTCATGCCGTCAATAGATATCCTTTCAAGAAAATACCATGTTTATTCCGTGGCGCTTCCGGGGCATGACCTTACGACCAAAGAGGGCTTTATCTCAGTAGAGGGAAGTGCGGCACGGATAGGGCTGACGCTGGTGCGCGACGGGCTCAGGCAGATAGATATGCTGTACGGGCTGGGAATGGGCGGAGGAATAGCGCTCAGAATACTTGCGGACAACGATCTGCCGGTGGAACGGGCTGTGACAGATGCCGGAACAATGCCTGCCGGAGAAGCGGGACTGTTTGCAAAGCTTGCGCGCGCAATGAAAGATACGGGAAGAAAAAGCCGGACCGCTCTGGCTGCCGCATACCGGTATTCTCCCGAGGATATCGGCAGAATGTACTCGGTTATGCAGCACATGAGCGATGAAGCTGTGCGAAGTGTGTATGAAGCTGAGGGGAACTACTCGCTGCCGGAGGTATTCCCCGCTTTGCCCGATAATATCGAATACTGGTACGGAGAAGCGGAGGAAAGCGCCCGTAAGCCTGACATAGAATATGTGAAAAAGCATATACCCGGTGTAAATTTCAGAAAACTCATGGGAATGGCGCACGGTCAGTACGCGATATGCTGTCCCGCCGAGTTTGCCGCTGATATTGACAGACGAATGATGTGATGTTGACATAAGAGCGGAAATCTGCTACAATATATGCGGATAAACTTCGCAGGTGAATAGAATGAAAAGTATAGGACTTATCAGTATAATAATGGCGGCATACAATGCCGGAAAAACGATAGATACCGCGGTAAGCTCCGTGCTTGCGCAGACATACGGCGAATTCGAGCTGATCGTGATAAATGACTGTTCGGCGGACAATACGGCAGATAAAGTCAGAGCATACAATGACAGCAGGATAGTCCTGCTTGAAAACGAAAAGAACATGGGCGTTTCACGGACCCGTCACAGAGGCGCGGAAGCAGCAAAGGGAGACTGGATAGCCATTCTCGACAGCGATGACGCGTGGGAGCCGGATAAGCTCGAAAAACAAGCCGCCCTTGCTTCAGAAACCGGCGCCGAACTGCTGTACACCGGTTCGGCGTTCATGACCTCCGGCGGAAAACGCATGAAAACAGTGCTTGAAGTGCCGGAAGCGGTGACATACAAAAAACTGCTGAGACAGAATATACTGTCAAACTCCTCGTCGCTGGTAAAACGTGAGCTTTTCCTGCGGAACGAAGTGCAGGACGACAATATACACGAGGATTACGCCTGCTGGCTCAGAATACTGAAAAGCGGACGCACCGCATACGGCATAAATGAGCCGCTGCTCATATACAGGCTGTCGGACGGTTCAAAGTCCGGAAACAAGCTGCGGTCGGCGGCGATGAACTGGAGGACTTACCGCGCCGCGGGGGTAAATATATTCTCCGCGTGCTTCAATATGGTATGCTACACCGTCAACGGACTTGCGAAATACAGCAGACTGAATAAGGAAAAAGGACAATTACAGTAAATGAAAGTTTGTTTCATAAATCCGCCGTTCAAATGGGAATACGGCAAATTCTCACGGGAATCCCGCAGCCCTTCTATCGGACACAGCGGGGTACTGTATTACCCGCTGTGGCTGATCTACGCGGCGGCAGTTACGGAGAAGAACGGGTTTGATACAGCGTTTATAGACGCGCCCGCAAAGCGTCTCGATATCGGACAGACACTCGATCGGGTAAAGAATGAAGCGGCGGACAGCGCGCTTTTCGTACTGGATACCAGTACCCCTTCCATATACAGTGATGTGAAATTCGGTGAAGAACTGAAAAAGCTCTGTCCCGGCAGCAGGATAATGCTGGTCGGAACTCACCCCTCCGCGACAGATTCAGAGACATTGCAGTTAAGCGAAAGCATTGATCTCATCGCGCGCAGAGAGTATGACTACATCGTACTTGAGACAGCAAAGGCACTTCGTGACGGCACCGATATCTCCGAAGTAAAGGGGCTTACATGGAGAACCGAAAACGGCGGCATAATAAGAAACCCCGACGCGGAGCACATAGAGGAGCTTGATGAGATCCCCATGGCGGCACCGTTCATAAAGAAATACCTTGACGTTAAAGATTATGTTTTTCCGGCAGCTTCATTCCCGGCGATACAGATATTCACCGGGCGCGGCTGTCCCGCACACTGCAATTTCTGCGTTTACCCGCAGACCCTGCATGGGCATAAATACAGGCTCCGCTCACCGGAGAGCGTGGCTGAGGAATTCCGGTATATAGCCGATAATTTTCCCGAAGTGCATGAAGTTGTGATAGAGGATGACACTTTTACCGCAAACAAACAGCGCGTTCTAGATATCTGCCGTCTGTTCACCGAAATGGGGATAAACAAAAAGCTCAAATGGCTCTGCAACGCGAGAGTGAACATCGACCTCGAAACAATGCAGGCCATGAAAAAAGCTGGCTGTCACCTGATAATACCCGGATTCGAGAGCTACAATGAGGACATTCTGAAAAACATAAAAAAAGGAAGCAACATAAAACTCATTGATGCCTACGTGGAGAACGCAAAAAAAGCCGGACTTATGATACACGCCTGCTATATGGTCGGAAACAAGGGCGAAACGCGTGAAACAATGGAAACTACCCTCAAAGCCGCGCTGCGGTTCAGGACAGACACAGCGCAGTTCTTCCCGCTTATCCCGTATCCCGGTACGGAAGCGTATGACTGGGCTAAGAGCAACGGATATATAAGCGGAAAATATGAGGATTACCTCCAGGAGGACGGCACGCTGAACTGCGTGCTGAATACTCCGGAACTGAGCGCACAGGAGCTTGTGGATTTCTGCGCTTATGCGAGGAAAAAGTACTATATGCGGCCGTGGTACATCTGTCACAGGCTGTGGAAAGGCATACGCGACCCGGAGGATATGAAGCGCAGTCTGAAAGCCTTTAAAAGGCTGTGGAGAAGCCTTATAAAATAAACGAGGAGAAGATCGGATATGATATCTGTTGCAATGGCATCATATAACGGTGAAAAATATATCAAAGAACAGATAGACAGTATCCTCCCCCAGCTCGGTGAGAATGATGAACTGGTCATAAGCGACGACGGGTCGGACGACAGCACGGCTGATATAGTCCGGAATTACAGGGACAGACGCATAAAGCTCATCGACGGTCCTCGCCGCGGTCTTGTCAGAAATTTTGAGAATGCCGTAAAGAACTGTTCCGGCGATATAATCTTCCTTTGCGATCAGGACGATGTATGGTATGAGGGCAAGATCGAAAAAGTGTGCGGTGTGTTCGCACGTACAGATCATATTCTCATAGAACATGATGCGAGAGTTACGGACGACAGCGGGAATGTGCTGTATCCGTCGTTCTTCGCTCACCGGAAGGTACGGACGGGCGTGCTGAAAAATATGCTGCGGAATACCTACCACGGCTGCCTTATGGCTTTCCGGGCGGAACTGAAAAATGAGATCATACCGTTCCCGGAAAAGGGCTGTCTGCACGACCAGTGGATAGGGCTTGTGGCGGAAATGAACGGAACGACCATGTTTCTTGAAGAGATACTCATGGATTACAGACGGCATGAAGGGAACGCCTCAAGCTTCACACATCTGCCGTTTTCAAGACAGCTGCGGGACAGACTGGCGCTGTGCGCTGATATTTTCAGATATTTGAAGGGCAGAAAGAAGCAATGAAATATAACGATGAGGTAGAAATACTCCTTGCAGTTTATAACGGGGAAAAGTTCATTGAGGAACAACTGGACTCAATAGCTGCCCAGACATACAGAAATATTTTTATCACAGTCCGTGATGATGGCTCCGATGACAGTACACCGGATATTATCCGCAGATACAGTGAAAAACATCCGGGACTGATAAGAAATATAGAATTCAATAATACCGCGGTCCATGGTGCAAAGTCTAATTTTGCAAGATTATTGGAAATGTCAACCGCTGAATATGTGATGTTTTGCGACCAGGACGATGTATGGCTGAAAGATAAGGTAGAAAAGACTCTTTCAGCTATGAAGAATGAAGAGGGCAGATCGCCCGGTGTCGGCATAGCTGTACATACCGACCTGTACGTCACAGACGAAGATCTGAACATCATTTCCTCATCATTTTTTGAAATGGACAGGATAATCCCCGCCAATAATGATCTTGCAGCTTTGCTAATCTCAAATACTTTAACCGGTTGTACGGTTATGATAAACCGGATATTGGCGGATATAGCGGGTCAAATACCGTCAGAAGCTGTCATGCACGACAGCTGGATAGCAATGTGCGCTTCCGCTTTCGGAAAAATAGTCACACTGTACGAACCCACTATCCGCTATCGTCAACATGGCACCAACGAGATCGGGGTAGCAGCAAGACCCGGATTATTTGTTCGTCTGTACAGATATCTGTTTGATAAGAAAAAAAACCAGGTTTTCGGAAAGAATGCATCAGAGCTGTACCGTGCCGCCGACAGCTTTGCTGAGGTGTACTCCGGCAGACTTACCGCAGAACAATATGCTCTGTGCAGAACATTTGGCGGTATGAAAGGAAAACCATCTTTTGTACGGCTGTTTACGATATTGAAACACGGTTATGGGGGCAGAACGCTGATACGCAGGTTAAAATGCTGGCTTCTGCTCAATAAGGAGAAGTATTACAAAAGCTGAGAACTGTCACAGCACCGGCGCCATGACTATCGCATACTGTTTTCCTCAATATCACCCTTTTCACAACAATTACAAAACATGAGGAAATGACAAAACGAACAGATAAATGCCGGAGTGAAGCTGAAATATACATCAGGGATATCTGACAGATCAAAGGAGAATATTAATATATGGGACAGATAACTGTAGAAAAAAACATATACGGGATAGAAGGACTTTGCATTGTCACTCCGGCATTGCACGGAGACAGCCGGGGATATTTCATGGAAACATACAATGAGAATGATATGCGCGAAGCGGGAATAGATATCCGTTTTGTCCAGGACAATCAGTCGTGTTCAGGAAAAGGGGTGCTGCGCGGTCTGCATTTCCAGATAAGATACCCACAGACAAAACTTGTCCGGGTGATCCGCGGGAGCGTTCTGGACGTGGCTGTGGATCTCAGGAAAGGCTCTCCGACATTCGGGAAATACTGCGGTCAGATCCTCTCGGAAGAGAACAGAAAACAGCTCCTTATACCGAAAAATTTTGCCCACGGATTTCTTGTTCTGTCCGATACCGCGGAATTCTGCTACAAATGTGACGACTTCTATCACCCGAACGACGAGGGCGGGATCGCATGGAATGACCCGGATATAGGAATAGACTGGGGTGTGAACGGGGAGTATCCCGGAAGCGCCGATCCCGCCGGATACACGCTTGGAGACGGCTCACCGCTTATCATGAGCGACAAGGACAAACTGTTGGGAACACTCGCCGGATACCTCAGGAACTGATTTAAAAAAGGCATTGCCTGGCTACAGTAACCTTCCAAAGCAATGCCTTTTTTTATTTTGATGTTTACGGAAAGATCATTCCTTGAGCGCGATGCCCTGATCTTTCAGTATGCCGATCATCTTGTCAACTACCACGTTCACTTCCTCACGGGTAAGCGTCTTTTCCTTGTCGGAGAAGACTATGCGAACGGTGAGAGCTCTTCCCTGCCCGTCGTCGAAGATGTCGGTAAGACGGACTTTTTTTACCAGCGGCGACTCGGTCTTGCGTATCGCTATAGCTATCGGAGCAAATACCGATGTACGGAAAGTGAGATCCACTTCTATCTCCGGATACTTGGAAGGCTCGTCATAAACTATGCCTGCCGACGGTACCGCAGCGAAATCTTCAATGTCGATCTCGCAGTAAACGATAGCTGCCTTCTTATCGATATTCGCCGCGATCACCGGGTGCGGGAGTCCTATCTCGCCTATCTTCTTTTCTGCGCAGATGATCGCGTTGAGATTTTTCGGGTGCTGCCACTGATGTGCGGCTTCCTGCTTCTCAAATGTCACAGGCTGGTGCTTGATATCGTCCGCAAGGACGGCAACGATATCTCTCATGCGAAGATAGAGCTGTTCGAGAGTGCTTGTTTTGCTGAACAGTGTGATGTTCAGCTTCTTATGCTCATTCACAAGGTTGGTCTGCGCATTGACACCGTCCGCTATGCGCCCGATCTCAAAAATACCGAAATCGGGAGCGTACATAGTGTTGGTGCGTATCTGGCAGAACTGTGTCGGCGCGATCGAACGGCGTATGACCACGGGGGAATTCAGTATGCCTATATTGTCCTCGACTTCTATGCCGAGTTCCTTGAATTCGTCATAGTACGGCCATACATAGGAATGTACCTCATGCAGTGAATAGCGCTTTACAAGCATATCCTTGATGTGATCCTCAACGTTCTTCTCAACTGATATCTCCACAGGATAAAGCGGAGCTTTCGTGGTGTGAACAGCGAAGTTGTCATAACCGTATATTCTTGTGATCTCCTCGATGATATCCGCCTTTATGGTCACGTCCTTTGTCGCACGCCATGAGGGGACTTTCACAAAGAACACATCGCCGTTCTGCTTTACATCGAAGCCGAGAGAGGTAAGGGTCTTCATAATGGTCGCGTCGTCTATGTCGATACCGGTGTAGCGATCTACAAAACGGCGGTCAAAATCGAATGCGACTGCCGGATATCTGTATGCGTATTCGTCGGTGAGGGAGGATATTACCTTCACACCGTCGTCATACTGAGTAAGCAGCTTCAGAAATCTTCCTATCGCGTCAACGACCATTTCGGGGTCAAGGCTCTTTTCATAACGCATGGAAGCGTCCGTTCTGTGGGAAAGACGTACTGTGGATTTGCGGATAGATACCGGATCGAAGCAGGCGGATTCCAGTGTGAGGGCAGAGGTGTCCTCAACTATCTCGGAATCGAGACCGCCCATTATACCCGCGATAGCAACTGGAATATCGCCATTGCAGATCATAAGGGTATCCGTGTCGATATGACGTATTTCCTTGTCAAGTGTCTGGAAATCAAACGGCTCGGGGAAACGCCTGATCCTTATATGCTCCACCTTGCGGGAGTCGAACGCGTGCATGGGCTGTCCCATTTCCATCATGATATAGTTTGTGATATCTGCAAGGAAGTTGATAGCGCGCATACCGCAGTAATAGAGCCGGATACGCATATTGACCGGGCTTATTCCACGTGTGATGTTATCTACTTTCAGGCAGGCATAACGGTAGCAGAGCGGATCCTCTATCTTCATATCCACACCGGGAAGCCCGTCATACTGCGAAAGATCGACTTTCTCAATGGGTCTGAGAGGTCTGCCGGCAAGCACGGAGAATTCACGTGCGATGCCATAGTGTCCCCAGAGGTCGGGACGGTTGGTGAGGGATTTGTTATCTACCTCGAAAACTATATCATCTACCTGATAAGCGTCTTTCAGGAGTGTGCCGTTCGGTATATCATCGGTTATCTCCATTATTCCGCCGTTGTTGTCGGAAAGCCCGATCTCCGCCTCGGAGCAGCACATACCGTTGGAGGGTATTCCTGCGAGCTTTCTCGGAGCAATGGTTATATCTCCTATACGCGAACCGAGAGGCGCGAACGCGGTCTTCAGTCCGACACGCACATTTGGTGCGCCGCATACCACATCTACCGGCTCACTTCCGCCTGCGTCAACTTTCAGCAGGTGGAGTTTCTTCGACTCGGGGTGGGGTTCGACGGAGAGTATTTCCGCAACGACGATACCCTCGATATCGGAACCTTTCATAAATATTTCGTTCTCCACCTCGGCAGTGGACAGAGAGAAACGGTGTATGAGATCGAGCTTGTCAAGCCCGTTCAGATCGACAAAATCGCCGATCCAGTTCATTGAGATCAACATTCTGCATTACCTCCTTGCGCTCAGCAGTCCTGTGTGAACTGCGACAGACGGCGAAGATCGCCGCTGTTCAGGTCGCGGATATCCGCGATGCCGTACTTCATCATTGCAAGTCTCGTCATACCGAGACCGAACGCAAAGCCCGTATATTCCTCGGGGTCGATACCGCCGGCTTTCAGCACTTCGGGATGTATCATTCCGCAGGGACAGAGTTCCAGCCAGCCGCTGTGCTTGCATGACGGGCAGCCGTCACCGCCGCATATAAGACAGCTTATATCAAGCTCGAAGCCCGGTTCTACGAACGGGAAGAAACCCGGGCGCAGACGGACGCGGATATCTTTCTTGAATACCTCTGAGAGCATTGTCTTCATGAAGAATATGAGATTGGAAATGGAAATATCCTTATCGACCATTACGCCCTCCATCTGGAAGAACGTGTTCTCATGGCAGGCATCGGTCGTCTCGTTGCGGAAGCATCTTCCGGGGAATACTGCCTTTATCGGTTTACCCTCTTCCACGAGAGCCTTGCGGTATTTTTTATAAATAGCGTTCTGTGCCGCGGAGGTCTGGGATTTCAGGAGCTGTCCGTTTGTGAGGTAGTAAGTGTCCTGCATATCGCGGGCGGGGTGATGTTTGGGGATATTCAGCGACTCGAAGCACTCATAGTCGGTGACGATCTCGGAATAATCCTCCACTGTAAATCCCATTGAGCGGAAGATCTCTTCACACTCACGCTGGACAAGGGTTATGGGGTGATAGCTGCCGCGGTCAAGAGTCGGAGGCGCGGTAAGATCGAATTCGGGCATGGATTCTATTTCGCGCTTTATAGCCGACTGCTGTAATTCCGTTACTTTACGGGCTACCGCATCCGCTATCTCGGATTTAAGAACATTGACCTGCTGTCCGAACTCCTTCTTCTCCTCTCCTGCGAGATCTTTCATTCCTTTGAGCAGCTCGGTAACGCTGCCCTTTTTGCCGAGGTACTCAACGCGCACCGCTTCGATGTCTCGGCTGTCAGCGGCATTCTGTAAGCTCTCGGCGAACTTTTTTCTCAGTTCACTTACCTTTTCAAACATGGCTGTACTTCCCTTTCTGTTTATTTTTTGCCGCATCGCGGCGGGATATAAAAAAGCCCGTCCCGATCCGTAAAGATCAATGGGACGAGCGTGATCATACTGTCTTACCCGCGGTACCACCCAATTTCGGGAACATATTCGTTCCCGCACTTGCATAACATCATCTGCGTGGATGCACACACCCGCTTTATCGGAACGCACCCGTTCACGCTTTCGCGGACATACTCCCATGCTGAAATTCATCCGAAGCACAGTCACCCGTTCTTTCAGCCGGTGAAACAGGCTCTCTGACACTGCCGACCCTCGGACTACTTACACATGATCATCGTAGCGTGTTTATTATACCACGCTTTTCCGGATTTGTCAAGCAGGTTTTTCACGTTTCCGTATTTTCATCTGTCATTTCTGCTGAACCGCGCTTCATGACATTCACCCGGAAGACAATAAGTATTGCATTTTCAGACTGTGTATGATATAATAAAATAGTATAGTATAATTCAACTCATACACAGGAGCAGGAGAAACTGAATGAAACCGAAAAATAAACTCGAGTTCCGCCTCATATTGTCGATAGGCTCAATATTCATTCTTGCGGCAGCCATTATGTGTGTCAATATGTATATCAGCAGCCGTAATATCTTTCTCTCTTCCAAAAATGATCTGATGATACATGATCTTACACGTACAAAAAATTACTTTCAGGAACTGCGATGCGGCGAATGGTATTTCAGATACTGGAAAGAGCATCCGGATCTTGCAGCTGCGCCCATGACCGATGAAGATTTTATCATTTTGACCTCCAGCGATTATATGTTCCATGATGAAACAGAGGACATGAAATTTCTGGACAGCCTTCCTCCGAAAAATCAGCTCGCGTTTGCAAAGAAGATGTACTCAACCTGCTCGGAGTGGCTTGAGGACGAGCTTGACACGGACAATTACGACGGTCTTTATTTCATTGACATAAGCGGTGAATATGTAGGCTCTGTCTTGTTCCAGGTCAGCAAAGACAGAGATAGGTCAAAGGTCGGTAAGCTATGGAACATTGATCCCGATGCGCACCCGCCGATCCGGGATATCCTTTCCGGCGGCTCCGGAGATGTCGGATTCGAGGCCGTGAAAGATCCCTTTTCCGGCAATTCCGATTACTATACAGGATATACGCCTGTTATCTGCAATGGCAGCATCGTCGGCATACTTGCAATTACTTACAACTGGGACGATTTCAGCAAAAAACTTACAGACAATATCATACTTGCCGTGCTGCTGACTGCGGCGGGAATGCTGGCGATCGGCACCGTGATCGTACTGCTTGTGAGAAGCATAGCGGTAAAGCCGGTAACACTGATGCAGCATACTGTACGCCGGTATATGGAGAACAAGGACAGTTCGGAGGCGGCAGATAATTTCGATAAGATAAAGAAAGGCAGTGAACTCGCGCTTCTCGCGGACGATCTGAAGTCCATGACTCTGGAGACTGATAAGTACATAGCCGATATACGCGCCGCCTCCGAGCATGAAAGAGTACTTACCAAAGAGGTCATGGAAGCGCTCGCCCACACCATAGATGCCAAGGATAAGTACACCAACGGTCATTCGGAACGTGTCGCTATCTATTCGAGAATGATCGCAAAACAGCTGGGACTTTCCGAAAAGGAGCAGGAGGACATCTACTATATGGGGCTGCTGCACGATATCGGAAAGATCGGTATTCCCAACGACATAATAAACAAGACCACAAAGCTCACCGATGAGGAATATCTTCTGATGAAGAACCACACCGTAATGGGCTATGAGATACTTTCGGAGATAGACTGTCTGCCCGATCTGCGGAGCGCCGCAAGATGGCACCATGAGTGCTACGACGGGTCGGGGTATCCTGACAGGCTCGCCGGAGAGGATATTCCGTTCCTTGTACGTATAATCGCTGTCGCGGACAGCTACGACGCAATGACTTCAAACCGCAGTTACCGCAAATATCTTCCGCAGGAAGTCGCCCGCGCGGAAATAGCGAAGAATATCGGTACACAGTTTGATCCCCGCGTTGCGGAATGTATGCTGAAAATAATTGATCTCGATACCGATTATTCCTTCCATGAATAAGACAGCCCGGAGCGTTACGCTCCGGGTTTTTGGTTTCACTTCTTCTTTTTCGCCTTTATGACCGCAGCGATGATCCCCGCTGTAACTGCTGCCGCTCCGACACCGACAGCTATCGGTATTACCGGCATTTTCCCGTTATCCCCCGTTTCTCCGGCAGCGGAGGGCGTATTATCAGGCTGTATGCTCTCTGCGCTTGCTTCGCCTTCTTCCGGCTGTACGGTCACTTCTTCCGCAGAAGTCAAAGTCGGGACCGGCACTTCCGGCTTTCCTGCCTGTACGGAAGCGAACAGCTTTGCCGCGTCCTCATTGTCAAGAAGCACTTCCGCCGAATCAAACATAAGACTGCCTTCTTTTACAGTGACTTTCAGGGTATGATGCCCGTTTTCAAGTCCGTAGATATTCCAGAATGACTGTCTGTTCGACGTTTTCGGCACAGCATAACCGCTGTCCGTTACTTTCCCGTCAAGCTCAATATCTATCAGCGTCCCTTCGTTCTCAACCCCGACAAGGATAATGCCTGTACCTTCAAAATCAACGGTGAACGACGCTCCCGCCTCACCCAAGGAAGCAGTGCGCTTGTAGTTTTTGAAGCTGTCCATAGTGCTGTGCGACCAGTCACCCTCGAACGTTATGCCGTCGTCGGTGGAGTCAAGACGGGATATGTATATATTCTCCCCAACGACAGGTTCGACCTTTACATTGTCAAAACAGTTATTGTAATAACTGCTGTAAAGTGCCGCGCGTCCGGCAGGCTGCATTGCGTATCCTTCTGTATCTGCCGTTGTTTCGGCTACCTGTTCACCGTTGATATAGCCGCGTATCGTATTTCCGACAGCTTCTATCTTTATAGTATTCCAGTCTTCCGTGAGAGCCGTCTCTCCGGTCATCACGGGGCGGGAGCCCAACCGGAGACGCCATTCGCCGTTCTCACTCAGCTGCATTCTCCAGCCGCTGGCTCCGCTGTCGCCAAGGTTATACCGGAGTCCGACCGCGGTGCTGTTCTTTGAAGGATCGTCCGCGGAAGCGAATTTCACGTCCGCGCTTACTGAATAATTGAACCACCTGTCGTCTCCGAAATTTGTGACAGGCGAGGGAGTGCTTCCCCATTCCTCAGCCTTGATATCCTCGGTGATCTTCTGCATAAGCACCTTGCTGCCGTCTTCCAGTTTCACTACCTCGAAAGCGCCGCCCTCGTCGGTGGTGTAGCGCGGAGCGCCGCCCCTTGCGGAAAGATACTCGTCGGGATACTCAAAATCGTCAGAATACGGAAGTTCAAGCAGCCGGCTTTCATATTCCGCGAACTCACCGCGCTCTGTGTCAAGCGTTGTCACAGTGACCATAGAATACGGCTGCACCGTCACCCTATAGGTGCTGCCGGGTTCGGGAACGATCGTCTCGCGATGTCTGAAATAATTCTCGTTCCATGCCCCGCCGCCGGGTCCTTTAGTCTCCCATACATTCACCGGGCTGCCTGCTTTGACCGTGTTGCTCACATTGAACTTATAGACAACCGGTGTGTCGGTGGTATTGGTGATGACCGTGCTGTAATCACCGGTATCGGGGTCTCCGCAGGTCATATAGCTGTATGTTGCGTCAACGATGGCGTGTCCGTCACCGCCCGCTTTTCCGTCGCCCGCGCAGGCTCCGTCTATGAATGCCCAACCGGTTTTTATGAAGCGGGAGAAGTGCAGTCCCATATAAAAACCGCTGTCAAGAAGGTAATAACCGCTCCACGGTTCATTGGCAAGTATGAGCTGCTTCGGAAAGTAGGTCACCCCGTCATAATACGACGCTACCGCCGGCTGGAATTCATACATGGTCATTCCGCCGCCCGGATACATGGTGATTATGCGGTTCGCTATATCAAGTGTACCGTTTATCCCTGACAGGCCGGAACCGTTACCGTCGTATTTATATACTCCCCGGGCATAGCTCATAGGGGAGCTTGCCTCGGAAAACCACACCTCTTTGCCGTATTCCCTCTGCAATTTCCGTGTATTTTCGTCCGACCAGTCGGTATAGTGGCTGCCCACCACATCGACCGCGTCGAGAAGTCCGGGGAACTTCTCCTCCGCCAGCATCATTTTCGATATTGCCCATGTGCCGACAGCCTCGCCGTCAACTATCTTTATCTTTGAAAAATCGTAAGGTGTTCCGGTGTCCGACTTCAGATGCTCCGACAGATATACGGTCCAGTCGGCGTCTATGGTACGCTCGTTTCGTGTGGCACTCACATAGTCGAATTCCAGCCCGTATGTTTCATAAGCCGAGACAAGAGTCTCGCGGTACCATTTGTAACGAGCGGCATAGACATCTCCGGAATCGGTCACCCAGCGGGGTTCGCTCCACCAGAGCATATCAAGCGTGATATCCGGGTCTATCTTCTTTGCGTCCGCGGCAAGCTGAAATCCCGCTCCGCGTGTCACATCGGCTTTCTCGTTCTCTGCACGCATAACTGCGGGTTCCGTGCCGGACGATGAATTCACGTCCGCGCCCATTTCTATCTTTATGTGAGAGATATTCAGCCCGTCATCGCCGAACAGATATCCAAGAATCTCGTTGTACTTTTCAGGCTGCTCATACTTATAATCCAGCAGCAGCCTTGAGGAATTGTTGGCACTGATGAGCCCGAATCCCTTATATCTTGTATTTTCCGCAAGTGAAGCATTATTGAAGTCGATATCAATGTTCATAGTTCTTTCCTCCGCAGCAGACGGGAATGCCATTGCCGCGCATGCCGAAACAGTCACGGCAGCCGATGCAATGATAGATATGATGTTTTTGATCTTTCCCATTATTATTTCCTTTCGCCGGATCATTGATCCTCCAACCCGTGAGTTCTTCTCCACGGCTAAATTATACTGCACTTCCGGCGAAAAATCAATCGGAAATAATTCGCACATTCTTAATATTTTAACATTTATTCTTTTTGCCATAAAAAATCTGCACAGTCTCAAAACTGTGCAGATCTTATTATTTTTTCCGGTTCAGCGCGGATCAGTCTTCTTTTCCGATGTCCTCTTCACTGTCCTTTTTTCTTTTTCCCGCCGCAACGATGACCGCAATCTCCGGAACAAGCATTGCAACACAGGATATAACTCTTCCACTGTAAGTGTGGGGGTTGTCATCTCCGCTGTCGGTGACTATACCGGGGCCGCCTGTATTGGGTGTAGTGGTATCGGTATCCTCCGGAATATCTTCCGTGGTATCATCGGAAGACTCTTCGATCTCTATTTCCTCGAATGTTTCCTCTTTCGTTACACCCGAATCACTGGTCTGTTCCTCTGTTACATCATCCTCGTCATCTTCCGGTGTTGTTTCAGCGGCAACAGTTGTTGTCTCATCAACTGTCGTGATGTCAGCAGCAGTGGTGACAGTTGTGGTCGTAACATATACAGGTATATACGGAGCGTAAGGGCCGGTCGTTACCGTAGGTTCTTCCGGAGTCGGCGTAACCTTTGCCGCGTCCTTTACGATAAGGTTTCCGTCGGAGT
>CAMVGH010000020.1 GCA_947166945.1 uncultured Clostridia bacterium | reverse complement strand
TGGGGGACGATATTTACAGTCAGAAAGAGGACGACCACACATCGCAGAAAGAGCGGTATGAATATATGCGCTCACTTTCCTGCGGGAAAATGGTGACGCTCTCGGAGTGCGGATATATCCCGGCACCGTCGGAAATGCGCCGTGACAGCGCGAAGTGGCTTTGGTGGCTTCCGTGGTGGGGGAGCTTCGTATATTCGGTGGAAGGCTGGAAACCGCGGCTTGATGCGAATGATAAGCCGTTCATTTCTGAGAGATATATGAAATGTGATTTCCTGAAAACCACATTTGCAGACGATGATTGTATCACATTATCGAAGCTGCCTTTCTTTAAAGGAAAAGATAAACTCCCTGAGAAATTTCACTGAAAGGTGACATATATGAGAAAAATAAAAATCGCCCTCATTCTGGCGGCAGCGGCGGCTGTAAGTGGGTGTAATGGCGATAATGAAGCGGGTATTGCAGATCATACGCTTTCAGCCGGAACGGATACGACTGTCTCTGAAACCGTGCAAACATTTGAAAAATATGTAATTACCTGCGACGAATTTGCGGAGCGTGTCATGTCGGGAGACTCTGCCGGATTTCCGCGCCACATGACTGTTACGGACGAGACCATGATATCCGATGTAATGGGCTATGATCTGAGCATAACGGAAGATCACAGCATAAACACCCAGCTTGTAAGCGCGGATCTGTTTGAATTCACTGTCATTCGGGCGGACGATGAGAACGGTGAAGCGGTGCTGAAAATGCTTGAAGAAAGAAAAGACTACCTGCGTGAGCGGGCAGCCTTCTATCCCGCGCAGGTGGAAGCCGCGGACGCGACTGTTGTTTCCCACACGGGTGATATTTATTATCTTATATGTCACAAAGACGCAAAGAGCATCGAAAAAGCTCTGATAACCGAGGTAATGTATGGTCAGATACGCTGACCGAACTTGATAACGACTTTTTTCATCAGGTCGTAATCGCCTTTATAATAAGGCGTGGAGCCGCTGCGGAAATCGTTGTTGAACTGCTCGACGACGAAATACACCTCACTGTAGTCCTCCTGATAGAAGAAAGTACACTGGAAATATGAAGATTTGTCGGCGTAGTAGTTTACCGGTTCAAGTTTGGTAAGCTCGTAAACGTCTGTGTTAAGCTGTTGTGTGAGTTCCTGTAATTTTGTGGGCATAAACTGGACTTTCTTGGTGCGCGGCATTGATCTTGCCGCGTTTTTTTCGTTTGACGGGACTTCTTTGTCTTTCTTTCTGAAGAACAGCATAACGGCGACCTCGCTCTCATAATTAACTGATTAAATTATACAGCGTTTTGTCGGAAAATGCAAGTACCTGCGGAAAAAAATCCCGCAGGTACGGATCTTTTATTATTTTGTTACTTTTATTATTATTTTGATCGAGGTACTGCCGACTGTAGCTGTAATTGTTGCGGTGCCTGCGGCTTTTGCGGTTATCTTGCCCTTTTTCGATACTGTTGCGACCGTGCTCTTGGAGCTCTTCCATGTGATAGTCTGCGTTGTGTCGGAGAGGTCGGTGCCGAGGGTGATGGTGTCGCCGACTTTCATTGGAAGAACGAAGCTGGTGAAGGTGATCTTGCTTTCTTTTTCAGCCGACGGGAATGTTGCCTTGAATGCGTATTTTCCGCCGCCGGTAGTATTGGTATGAATTCTTAGATAATACGTTCCTTTGCTGACGCTGAATTTGAAGGTTGCTTTGCCGTTTTCCATTGCATCTGACCAGAAAATCGAGCATGATCTGTCTGACCAAGTTGTACTGCATTTACCGACAGAAGCCTCACCACTGTCAGCCCAGACTGCTGTGCCGCTTTCATCGTACAGAAGCATAAATATCTTAGGAAAATAGCTGTATAATGTAACTTTCAAGGTTCCCGCGGAAGAAACATTGAACTTGTAGTCCTTGTTGCTTGAAGCTTTGATTGTTTCGGTATAAGACTTTCCACTTTCGATTTCCGTGGAAGTATCGGCTATACCTGCCGCCGAAGCGCTTACCGCAAGTGTCGCCGCTGCCGTTACTGCCATTACCGCCGACAGAAACAGGCTGATGATCTTTTTGACTTTCATTTGTTTGTTCCTCCTGTGTTGTAAAAGTTTGATGTTCACGCGCACTTTAGGACAAACAAAAAGTGCGCAGCAATTTCCCAAGCCGCGCACCCGTAAAAATGCAAAGCCCGTAATTGCTGCGACACAACACATTTTTCATGCCAAAAATCTCACACGAAAAAAGCCTGCACCTTTACCGTAGTAAGGTGAGATTTTCGGCGCAAAATATGTCTGTCATATTTTGTAAAAATATTAAAATGTGTTATGTCGCACTTTTATTATATCATAAATGTCAATAATTGTCAACAACAATTCAAGCGTGCATTTTTAGTTGCAATATGCACAAAATTTTCCTTGACAAATATCGGAAAATATGGTAAAATCTATATGTCAGTGCAAAAGCCCGTCCCTGAAAAAAACGGGCGGGAGACTGCAAAAAAATAAAGCGCCTTTACAGGCGGACAGAAGGAGTTTTTCACATGTGCTATTTGGAAATCGTTGATGTAGTCGGAAGAGAAATACTCGATTCCCGCGGAAACCCCACGGTCGAGGCAGAGGTAACTCTCGCAGACGGAACAGTCGCAAGAGGTACAGCACCCAGCGGTGCGTCCACAGGCGAATTCGAGGCTCTCGAACTTCGTGACGGCGATAAGGGCCGTTACCTCGGCAAGGGCGTACAGAAGGCTGTTGACAACATCAACAATGTTATCTGCGATCTTCTTATCGGTATGGACGCGTCCGATACCTACGCAGTTGATAAGGCTATGATCGAGAAGGACGGAACAAAGGATAAGTCCAACCTCGGCGCAAACGCTATCCTCGCCGTTTCGATCGCTTGCGCAAGAGCAGCTGCAACAGCTCTCGATATCCCGCTTTACAGATTCCTCGGCGGCGTTCAGGGAACAAAGCTCCCCGTTCCTATGATGAACATTCTCAACGGCGGTGCTCACGCAGACAGCGCTGTTGATACACAGGAATTCATGATCATGCCTGTCGGCGCTCCTTCTTTCAAGGAAGGTCTCCGCTGGTGCGCAGAAGTGTTCCATAACCTCAAGGCTCTCATCAAGAAGATGGACGACGTTACAGCAGTAGGTGACGAGGGCGGTTTCGCACCCAACAAGCTCAAGAGCGACGAAGAAGCTATCGAGAAGATCCTCGAAGCTATCAAGGCAGCAGGCTATGAGCCCGGTAAGGACTTCATGATCGCTATGGACGCTGCTTCCTCCGAGTGGAAGAGCGAAAAGGGCAAGGGCTTCTATCATCAGCCCAAGTCCGGCAAGGACTTCACTTCCGACGAGCTTATCGCTCACTGGGAGTCCCTTGTTGACAAGTACCCGATCATCTCCATCGAAGACGGTCTGGACGAAGAGGACTGGGAAGGCTGGCAGAGAATGACAGCTAAGATCGGTCATAAGGTACAGCTGGTCGGCGACGATCTGTTCGTTACCAACACAGAGAGACTTGCTAAGGGCATCAGCCTCGGCGCAGGCAACTCTATCCTTATCAAGCTCAACCAGATCGGTTCCGTATCCGAGACTCTCGAAGCTATCAAGATGGCTCACAAGGCCGGCTATACAGCTATCTCTTCTCACCGTTCCGGCGAGACAGCCGATACAACTATCGCAGACCTCGCAGTTGCTCTGAATACCTGCCAGATCAAGACAGGCGCACCGAGCAGATCCGAGCGTGTTGCTAAGTACAACCAGCTCCTCCGCATCGAGGAACAGCTCGGCGACAGCGCTTGCTACCCCGGAATGGGCGCATTCAACGTAAAGAAGTAATTGCATAGTTCCTGAAACTGTGAACGTCCCCGTACCAAAAGTACGGGGATATTCTTGTAAATATCAATTATTATTTCACGGAAAAATTGAAAAAGGTATTGCAAAATGCGGGAAAATTTGTTATAATAATATCTATATAGAGTAGATTCTGTAAGGCAGGTGTTACAATGCAGAACGACAGCTTGACCGGATTGCTCACATTCGAGGATTTCCTGTCCCAGGCAGGGGCGGCGATATGCGATAAGAGTAAGGCATACATGATCGTTGCAGCAGACATTTCAGATTTCCACTTCATCAATGTAAATTATGGGTATGATACCGGAGATGACGTACTCCGGGATTCGGCGGAATTTATAAAGATATTTCTCCCGAATGCCGTTTATGCGTCCCGTTCGCATTCCGATCATTTCCTGATGCTTGTGGGGATCAGCAGTATCAGCTATGAACGAGTGATGAACGAGGTACAGCGGCTCAAGGAGCTGCTGAAAAAACGCATCTCCGAACGAGCTGAGGGTGTATCGCCGAATATAAATGTCGGGATATATTTTGTCGATAAAGAAGAGATGAATATAATCGCCGCCGTTGACAAGGCGAATGTCGCCCGCCGAACGAGCAAAGGCAACTATAATATACCATGTGTAGTCTATTCGGAGCATCTTATGGACATTAAAGAAAACAGCGCTAAAATCCTTCCTATTTTTGATGATTCTTTCAGAAAAGAATCTATCAGAGTGTACCTTCAGCCGAAGATCTCGTCGGAGACCAAAAAGATAATCGGTGCCGAGGCACTATCCAGACTTGTGGACGACGCAGGCAATATCATTCCTCCTGCGAAATTCATCGCCGCGCTGGAAAAGACCGGAAAGATCATCGAGCTGGATTTCTATGTCCTTTCGTTTATCTGCAAACTGATCCGTAAATGGATGGACGACGGGATAGAGCCGATAACCATTTCTTTCAACCTGAGCCGTATGCATTTCTACAGTCCGACGCTGGTCGAGGATATAGAACGGCTTGCGGAAGAGTACAACGTACCTCCGCAGTATGTGGAGATCGAAGTTACCGAGTCGGTATTCTTCGAGGCGCAGGAAATGATCGTCAATAAAGTCACACAGCTGCGTGATTACGGCTTCAAAGTGAGCGTTGACGACTTCGGTTCCGGATATTCGTCGCTGAGCCTTATAGGAGTTCTTCCGGTAGATGTGGTAAAGCTTGACAAGAGCTTCGTCCGCGAGAGCCTTAAATCCCCCCGCAGCGGTGATCTGATGAAAGGACTTATCCGCATACTCAACGAGATACATCTTGAGATCGTCTGTGAGGGTGTCGAGACGCCGGAGGAAGAAAAAATGGTCAACGAGTACGGCTGTGATGAGGTTCAGGGTTATCTGTACGATAAGCCGATACCTACAGACGAGTTTGAGACCAAGTATATAAAAGCATAATAAAATCTCCCCATTCCGCTTGAAATGGGGAGATTTTTTAATTGTGTAATTTTCAGGCACCGTATTGTGCGCGATAGTTCTTCATAGCTTCGAGGTATTCCTTGCCGTCAACTATGCCGTTTTCGATAGCTTCGATGATATCGTTGATAGTAACAATGGAGTAAACCTTGACGCCGAACTCCTTGTATGCTGCCTGAACAGCGCTCATATCGCTGTCGAGAGCCTTTTCCATGCGGTCAACTGTGATGACCATGCCGGTGATGTTTACATCGGCAGCTCCTTTGAGTTTCGGGAGTACTTCTCTGAGAGCCTTGCCGGAGGTCATAACGTCCTCGATTATAACGACTTTTTCACCGTCTGTAAGCTGTTTGCCGACAAACATACCGCCTTCACCGTGGTCTTTTGCTTCCTTGCGGTCGAAGCAGTAGTTCACCTCGATGCCGTACCTGTCGTACAGAGCTACCGCTGCGCTCACACAGAGCGGGATACCCTTGTACGCGGGACCGAAAAGTGTATCGGCTTCAATGCCGTTCTCCTTTATGCACTCGGCGTAGTATTTTCCGAGCTGCGCAAGGTGAGCGCCGGTCTTGTAATTGCCGGTATTGATGAAATACGGAGCCTTTCTGCCGCTTTTGAGAGTGAAGTCTCCGAAAGTGAGCACTCCGCAGTCTGCCATGAATTTGATGAAACTTTCTTTGTAGGTCATTGTTATGCAGTTCCTTTCCGAAATTTACTGTAAATTATTATAGCACATTTTCTGCTGATTTGCAATACTTTATTCGCTTTCGGACGGAAGGGAAACCCAATTTTCACCCGGCTGAATATTCTTATCAATGGTTGTTCCTACAAGTCCGCCATCCTGAACAGCAGGGCTGATGTTAAAAGCATCTACAGGAGCCGGCGTCACGGTTTCAACGGTATTTCCCGGGGAAACAACATTGCTCCGGACATATCCTTTTATTTCGCTGCCGTCTTCTGCGGTAAAGTTTTCGAGCGGGACAGTGACTCCGTTTATTGTCACGTTACCGACATATCTCGGTGCAGTTCTGTGATCTGACAGATCATAGGTCAATGTCGTGGAATGAAGTCCGGTATCGGAGGATATCGCGACATGTATGCTGTGCGGCAGGTCGGATATATCTTTTACATTACCGTCGTGAAACGATATCGATACCGAAAAATCGTTGGCAGCCACAATGCCGCCGCCTGTGATATTATTTGTCATATCCGGAGTAAAAGTAAATTCAACGCTTGTCGGAGTAAGGTAAAGGCTGTCAAGAATTACTCTGCCGTATTGAACGGTATTAAATATAATATCGCTCGGAACAGCGTTAATAAAGCTGTTTTTGTCTGATGTGTCATTTTCGGGTGAACTTTTCAGATAGACCGGTTCGCCGCACAGATATACTTCGCTTACATCTCTCGGATCTATGGTTTCGCCTTCTTTTAAATTGCATTTGATATAAGTGTCTGTGGAGGAATAACCGCCCTCAAACACCAGCTTCCTTCCGCTGTCCATATATACTTGCGCATGATCTCCGAGAATAATTGCATCGGTGAGAGGATAGTGGTTATCGGCAGATCCGATCGGGTCAAACCAGTAAATCACGCCGTCGTTCCGGAGCGTAAGTTTAGTCAGATGAATGGCGGCAGGATCTATCGGAACGACAGAATTTTCCGGAACAGAAACATAAAGGTCTGTGTAAATGTCTATAGGCTGCTTTTCAGCGGGAATGTTCGCAATCGCCGTGAATAGGTACGGAGAGTTTTCTCCGTCGATGCAGCGGTTGTCGATAGCTATATCGAGAGATCCGGTGGGCTTCAGGACAGGCGATATCTTTGAGTACATACAGAAAGTATTCCCGCTGCGGTACTCTGTATCGTATTTTTCAAAGCACGGTGACTGCTCTGTTTCTCTTCCGTCGGGATAGTTTACGGTATTTGCCGTAGGGCGGGGAAGCGCCGCGGTATCTTCGGGTATATCTTCGTAGAAAGCAGCACTGTATTTTATGATAAGATCAAAACCGTCGAATTTATACCAGTCAACCTTTACGCTCATGTTTTCAAACCCGACAGTAAGGCCGACTTCGACCGAGCCGTTATCGCTTCGCTCTTCATCGGTTATCTGATGTTTGTCGAGAGATCTGGAATCTTCTATCTCTGCCTGCCTTTCCGCATATCCGGGAGAAATTATATCCACGCCCGTTGTATTCATGGAAAAGTACAGTCGGACAAATATTCCGAGCATGAGAGGAACTGTGACCATTGCAGAAATAGCTGCTATAAATGACATATTACGTTTTTTCTTTTTATTAACATCTTTGAAAATGGTATTATTGCGAGACGATAATTTGCTTATATGTAATAAATTTGCGTTATCTGCAATATTTCTGCATATCGTTTCAGTGTCCGAAAGGGGGAACCGGGAGTAAATGTCCGAGAAAGCACGGCCGAATATTTCCTTATATGTCATCGTCATCGATCCTTTCATCTTTCAGAAGTTTTTTCAGCTGCTCCCTGCCGCGGGCAAGCCTTGATTTGACCGCCGATCCTGACAATCCCGACATTTCCGCTATTTCAGCGACCGAATAGCCCTCATAATAGTGAAGGTACATCGCGGCACGGCTTTTTCGGCTCAGCTTCATGACCAGAGGGAGCATATCATCTGTTTTGTCCGGCTGTGCCAGCTCTTTGACAGAGGACAGCGGCTGCGAGAATTTGTACCAGTGTGAACGCAGGATATCCCGGCTTCGGTTCACCGTACACCTGAGCAGCCATGCCTTTACGTGCTCATCGTTCACAAAACTCCCCTCGTATGTATATAGCCGGAAGAACACGTCCTGTGTGACATCGTCGGCATCGCTGATATTCTTCACGATACACATAGCCGTAGCACAGACGCTCTGCTTGTATAGCTCAACATACCGTTCAAGTTCTGCTGCCGTCATTCACGTCCCTCTTTTCCGCAAGTGTTTTCTGATAATAATACGTTTGAGACAGGCAAAAGGTCGCATATTTCCGAAAAAAATATCATAAAAAGTCCCGCTGACGAAAAATTTCGTACAGCGGGACTGTGCATATCCGTTACTTGTTCATATATTTCGTCTTGTGAACAGCGAGTTTTACAACGCGGTAAGCTCCGTTATAGATGCCGGAACGCTTCGCGATCTCGATATTATTGCACATTTTTTCGATTATGTCACCATTTTTCTGTATAAGGTCAAGCATAGCGCAGGTCTCGGCAGGGGTGGTACATTCGTATGTTCCGTCGCCGAGTTCCGCCGAACGGATCGCGCCCCATGCTTCGTGACCGCCTACGCGTTTTATCATCAGCTTGGGAATAGGGTAGAAAGCAAGTTCGCTGGGCTTTGTGATAAGCACGTCGGAGCATCGCATCAGCAGGTTTGTGGAATAGACAGCCGCAAAGATATCCGAATGGCAGAATGCGTGGATCCCTGACACTTCGCCGTCATACGCTTCGTCGGTGAAACGCTTTGTAGCCTCGAAATCATCGAAATGCTCCGTAACAAGTCCCCTCATGTACGGTATCTCGTTCCTGAGCGCTTCCCACACATTTCTGTGGTCGCCCACATTCACGAACAGAACTGCGTTTCCGGACTTTATCTCGGGCAGGAGCTTCTTTATTATAGCCACGAATATCTCTTTCTGAGCGCCCGCGCCTCCAACGGACATCAGCCAGCGCTTGGCGCCGCCTGCGGCTCTCTCTCTGCGTTTGTCGCAGTCGGCTTCGATGTTGCTTACAAGCTCATGGTCGATGTAGTGACCGGTGTACGCTATTGCTGTACGCGGCATTGGGTGCAGTATCTTTTTTCCGCCCATACCGCGCAGCGCACGGTAGCCGAGATATGCGGAGGGGGTCTGCACCGTATGGATAGCGCCTTCGGAGAGGTGAAGCGCCATGGGCCAGTTATCCGGGACAGCGTTCACGACGTTTGTCAGCCCGGCATGTACTGCTGCCTGGGACGGCCATACATGGGTAGCGATGAACGGGATATCCTTTGGAAGATCGCGGTAAACGGGAACCATCAGTTCGGCGGTCTTCTGATCGCTGCAATTATAGGTTATACGGCGGAATCCTTCGCTGTTGAGCGGTTCCCACACAAGTTTGTTGAAGAGGGGAATGGACTGGGACAGTCTTGAACCGAGGGAGTACAGATCGTTCTGACCGGCGATCACCTTGCCGCAGGTGGTATTTCCGAATGAACAGAGATCGAACCAGTACGGTTCATATCCCATAGCCCTTGCCGCGGAAGCCATTGCCATGGAAATACGGTAATGACCGAAGCCCATTCGTATATTGCCTATTATTACGCTTTTCTTATTGAATTCCACTTCTTTTGTTCCGGATATATGGAGCTGCTGTATGCCGAGCATTTCTCCGACTGCGGGAGCGGGTGAAGCTGTGAGGTGATATACTTTGCCGGAGTCGTCACCGTACTTGCGCATGAATTTCTGTTTGCCGGCGACAGCTTTCCTGTAAGCGCTTTCCGACATTTCGTTCCCGAAGATGATCTTTGACTTGTCCATTATAATATCCTCCGTTTTCTATAAAAATTTTTAAAAACTATTGACAAAACGAATCAAATGTGATAGACTGTATATCAGATGATAGATTGACTATCACCTGATACATAGTGTATCATATTTTCGGAGGTTTGTCAAGTGTTAAATGAAATTTCTTCGGAATTTTCTCCGAAATACCTCAGGGACAAGCGCATGGAACGGGCTGTGTCGGTATGTGCCGCTCTGTTCCTTGAGAACAGCATCGAAAAGATAAAGATGACCGATATTGCGGAAGAAAGCGGTATAGGCGTGGCGACTCTGTACAGGTACTTCGGCACCAAATCCGGCATATCGGCGGCTGCGATGACGTATCTGTGGAACGATCTTGACCGTTTGTTCAGAGGGGTGTTCGATTCGGAGGCCTTCACGGGTCAGACCGGGATAAAACAGGTCAGGGATCTCCTCAGAATGTTCATAGTCATGTATTCTGCGCACAAGGACTTTATGAGACTGCTGGGAGAGTTCGACCGCATGATAATCGATGAGGGACTCCCGAAAGAGGAGCTCGCGGAATATGAACGCTCGGTCATCAATTTCTATCCGGTGTTCGAGAGCGCATTTAAAAAAGGTGTTGAGGACGGCACCGTGAAAAGCGGGGTGGATCCGCAGCTCTTCTACATCACGCAGGCACATTCCCTCATGGAGATGTGCAAAAAGTTCATAAACGGCGAGATACTGCCCTCGGACGATTTCTCGTACGCCGAGAGAGAGCTTGAGACGCTTATCGACTGCGCCGTAAGCTATCTGGAAAAAGCAGCGTAACATAAATATCAGATCAAACAGGGGGAAATGAAATGGAAAAGAAAATAGCGACCAACAAAGTTTTGTGGATCTTTGCGATAGGACAGCTCGGCTGGTCTATCCTCGCGGGCATCATCTCCAACTGGCTGGTGTTCTTCTATCAGCCGACAGCGGAGGAGATAGCCCACGGTCAGACAGCGTGGATCCCGCAGGGGACCTTCATCGGACTTACCGCCATAGGTCTTATCACCGCCTTCGGACGTATCTTTGACGCGGTCACCGACCCGCTTATAGCAGGCAAATCCGATCGCCTGAGACACCGTCTCGGCAGACGCATTCCATTTATGAGATTTGCGGCTCTCCCGTTCGGAATTGTTACGGTGCTGATCTTTATTTCGCCTGTGGCTGAAGCTCAGAATCCCGTTAACGTCATCGCGCTGTTCGTGTTCGCGATGCTGTTTTACCTGTGCATGACCTGCTACTGCACCCCGTACAACGCGCTTATCCCCGAACTCGGGCGCACACAGAACACACGTATCAATCTCTCGACCTTCATTTCCGTGACATACTTCTTCGGTACAGCGGTAGCGTACCTTGTACCTAATATCGCGGCATTCTTCATGACCGGTCTCACTCCCGATGAAGCGGTGCAGTGGTACGGCGGCAAGGAAGCGATGGTGAGCAGGGTCGGCGAGACTTTGTCCGGTCAGATCCTCAGCGGAGATTTCACGGTATATTCCAACTACGCGGACGCATACCGCATCACAGTGGGCATACTCGCCGCGGTAGCGGTAATCTGTATGTTCATACCCGCGTTCCTTATCGACGAGAACGAGTACGCGGACACTACTCCCACCGAGACTCCCGCTTTCAAATCCCTTGCTGCGACATTCAGGAACAAGGATTTCCGCCTGTTCGTATGCTCCGATATACTTTACTGGATCGGTCTTACGCTCTTTCAGACAGGTCTTTCGTTCTACATCACAGTCCTCATGGGGCTTGAAGCATCGTGGACATTCCCGCTGTTCGCGGTAATGACTGCTATGTCGCTGGTATGCTATGCACCTGTGAATATCCTCGCAAAGAAACTCGGCAAGAAGAAGCTCATCTCCTTCGCGTTCATGTTCTTTGCCGTGACATTCCTTGTTACAGCGTTTGCAGGCATCATTCCGATACCGGGTATTGCTTACGGCATAATCGTAGCCGTACTCGCTTCCATACCGATGGCGATACTCGGAATACTTCCGCAGGCAGTAGTTGCGGACATATCCGAAGCCGACAAGATAGAGACGGGCGAGAGCAGACAGGGTATGTTCTACGCGGCGCGTACATTCGCGTTCAAGCTCGGACAGTCCCTTGCAATGCTGATATTCACCAGCGTGGCGCTTATCAATGCCGAAGTTCCCATGGGTGAGGCGGGCTACGGCCTCGGGTACAGGCTTACCGCCATAATAGCGACCGTTCTGTGCCTGCTCGGAGGATTTGTATTCTTCCGCTACAACGAGAGGGGCGTTATCGGCAGGATAACCGCGGCAAACGACGACGAAAAGCCGGAGGATAAAAATGCTTAAACTTACAGATGTCAGATTTGCTTACCGTACAAACGGTAAGGGATATGCGGTAACGACGGCGGAGAGCATCGGGAATTCCCGTGTGAACCTTGATGTATATGACGACGGCGAGGTGTTCAGAGCCTCGGTGAAGACGAAGAGCGAGATCGAGATAGTGAAGCTCGCTGCGCGTTTTTCATACGATTTCCGTGAGAACGACCGCATCTTTCTCAATGGATATCAGTCCTGGACGGACAGCTTCGAGCATACTGTCCGTGATACCGAACACGGCATAGACCATGTTCCGGATCAGGTAAACGGTATCTACGCCTTCAACGCTTACGGCGACTATGATTTTGTGAAATATGTCCGCAGAAAGGGAAGGCTTCACGGCTTTTCCTACGGATATGTGAAGGACTCATTCGGAAGATTTGACTTTATCGGTTCCATAAACGAGAATTGCGGCTTTACAGTCATAAAGACCGATACGGCGAAAAAGACCATTACCATAGAGAAGGACTGCCGGGGACTCTTTGTGAACGGCAGCTATGACGGCATAGCGGTGTACATGGGTTCCGGCTCCGAGAACGAGGTATTCGACCGTTACTTCGAGCTTATGAGCATACCTCCGACGCGGGAGAAGCCCATATTCGGCTACACGAGCTGGTACAGGCATTATCAGGATATCTGTGAGAAGTATCTGCTGGACGACCTTGAGGGTATCAGAGCGTGCGGATTCAAAGCAGATGTTTTCCAGATCGACGACGGATATCAGACCGCAGTGGGAGACTGGCTGAGCGTAGATATGGCGAAGTTCCCGAACGGCATGAGACCGCTGGCGGAGCGAATAGCTTCCGAGGGCATGACACCCGGCTTATGGCTGGCACCGTTCGTGTGTGAACAGAACTCGGAAATATTCAGGGAGCACCCGGAATGGCTGCTCAGGGACGGAAAAGGTGAGCCGGTGAGGGCCGGCTGCAACTGGAGCAACCAGTACGCGCTGGATATCTATAATAATGAGTTCCGCGACTACCTGCACGAGGTGTTCCGTACAGTCACCGAGGAATGGGGATTTGAACTGCTGAAACTCGATTTCCTGTATGCGGCGTGCATACTTCCGAGAAGAGACAAGACCCGCGGAAGGGTAATGGCAGACGGCATGGATCTGCTGCAGGAACTTGCGGGCGGGGCGAAGATACTCGGCTGCGGTGTTCCTGTTGCGTCGGCGTTCGGTACAGTGGATTTCTGCCGCATAGGTACCGATGTTACCCCCGAATGGGACGGTCAGGATTATATGAAGCTGTTCCACCGTGAGCGGCCCAGTACGAAGTACAGCATACTCAATTCGGTGTTCCGCCGTCAGCTGAGCGGCAGGGCGTTCATAAATGACCCGGATGTGTTCATGCTCCGTGACACCGACAATACTATGACGGTAAAGCAGCGCCGCACCCTTGCGGAGATCAATGCCATGTGTGGAGGAGTGCTGTTCAATTCGGACAACATGGGCGAGTACGGCGATGTCCAGCACGAGCTGTTCGGCGACCTTATGGTACTGCACGGAGCAAAGGTGCTGTCGGCGGAGCTTGACGGGAACCGTCTCACGATAGCCGCGGAAAAGGAAGGCAAGAACTTTATCCGTGAGTACACGATCTGAAAATAAAGGAGATAAATATAGAAAGGGAGCTGTCCGGCGGAATACTGCCGGGCGGCTTTCTTTATGCAAAAAATATCCGTATATGTCTTGCAAAAAAAGGAATTTTATGATATAATAAATTAAATATGTATAATGCGAAAATATATAGTTCTGTATGGAGGTATGTGTGATCATGAAGACTGCATTCACGGCTGCCGATATTCTGCTGCCCCAAAATGTCGATATGAAGAAGTGGGCGGTAGATGCCTGCGACCAGTACACCGGAGAACCCGAATACTGGGCAAGGGTGGAACAGCGTGTGGGAGATGCCCCCTCAACGCTCAAGCTTATTCTTCCCGAGGTTTATCTTGAAGAGACCGACGTTGACAAGCGCATCGACAGGATACACGAGAATATGAAGAATATGCTGGACAGCGGTTTATTCAGGGAATACCGCGATGCGCTGATATACGTGGAGCGCGTGCAGTCGGACGGAATGGTGCGCAAGGGTATAGTCGGAGCGCTCGATCTTGAGGAGTACGATTACCGCAAGGGAAGCACTTCGTCGGTGCGTGCCACGGAAGCTACGGTCCCCGAACGTATCCCGCCCCGTCTGAAAGTCCGCCTCGGTGCGCCGATAGAACTGCCGCACGTCATGGTACTGATAGATGATGCGGATAAGACGGTAATAGAGCCGTGCGGAAAGACAAAGGATACCGGAAAGCCGCTCTATGACACATCACTTATGGAGGGCGGCGGCAGGATAAAGGGCTGGCTGCTCGATGAAGTGCTGAAAGAGAGCGTATATGATGCTCTGTATAAGCTGGGAGATAATGACACATTCAATAAAAAGTACGGCATAGAAGGCTATCCGACGCTTCTGTATGCTGTGGGAGACGGAAATCACTCCCTTGCCACCGCAAAGGAATATTACAACCGGCTGAAAGCTTCAAATCCGGGACAGGACTTTTCCGGACACCCCGCAAGATACGCACTTGTGGAAATAGTAAATCTCCACAGTCCGGCACTGCGTTTTGAGGCGATACAGCGTATAGTCACCGGCATAGACCCCGAGAAATTCATGGCGGAAGCCAAGACCCGTCTGAAACTCGACCATAATGAACTGTCCGGACAGAGAATGATCGCGGTATGGGGCGGCAGAGAGCGTCTCTATTATATCCATAACCGGACCTCGGAGCTTTCTGTGGGAAGCCTGCAGGACTACATAGACTGGTATATAGCCGGCAACGGCGGAAAGGTGGATTATATCCACGGCGCGGATATCGTAAGAAAGCTTGCGGCACGTCCCAACAGCGTAGGCTTTATACTGCCGGATATGCAGAAGACCGAGCTTTTCCCGACAGTTATCAAGGACGGGGCGCTTCCGAGAAAGACATTCTCGATGGGGCACGCGGCGGATAAGAGATTTTATGTCGAGTGCAGAAAGATAATAAAGTAAATCCAGGAGGAAAACGTAATGAGCAGAACAACAAATAGACTGATCTCCGTTTTACTGGCGGTGTTTACAATGATATCGGCAGTTTTTGTGATAATACCGCCGGTCAGCGCGTCGGCTGCTTCCGAAGTGATCGGCTATAAGATCACATATACATCTAAGTATGCGAAGCTCACTCTCACCCCGAAGAGCAGCACCAACACCATATATTACACAACCAACGGCAAACAGCCTTCTGAATCTTCAAAAAAGTACACCGGCACCATTGCCACTGCAAGATCGGTGGTTATCCGTGCGGCGGAGTATGACAGAAACGGCTCTAAAGTGGCTACGATCAGATACACTCTTTGTCCGCGTGTGCTTACTCCACGGATCACCGCGAAAACCGTAAGCGGCTCCGAGTATATCACCGTTACCACATCTACCGCAAATGCGGTGATCTGCTATACGACCGACGGTACCACACCCACTCAGAGATCCGCAAAATACACCGGCAGCATAAAGACCGAACCCGGAAAAGTCTATACGTTCCGCGGCTTCAGAACAGGCTTTACTTCCAGCAGGACAGCGTCCTGTACAGGCAAGGAAATAAACGGATCCAAGGCAGACTCCGATCAGGAGAGAGTGCTTGAACTTATGAACAAAGAACGTGCGGCGGTCGGAGCTTCCGCGCTCATACTTGACGAGACCCTCTGCAAAGCCGCAGCAATAAGAGCGGAAGAGATCACCCGCAAGTTCGGTCATGAGCGTCCCGACGGCACAAGATATGTTTCTTTGCTCAACGAACTCGGTATAGTAAATAAAGCCGGCGCGGAAAACATAGCGGAGGGATTTCTCTCTGCCGATGAGGTAATGTCAGGCTGGATGAATTCGTCGGGACACAAGAAGAACATTCTGAACAGCACTTACACACATATCGGCATAGCAAGGTACGTTTCAGGCGGGAAAAGCTACTGGGTACAGATATTCGGAGCATTCTGAAAATGAAGATAATAGAAGAAAATATTCCCTCGTGCGAGTTTCATCATGTGCATGAGGATACATTGAAAAAAATAAGCGCGGTCATGCCGGACGAGGATTCCCTCTTCGATCTTGCGGAACTCTACAAGATATTCGGCGACAGCACCCGTATAAAGATACTTTACGCGCTCTTTGAGTCGGAGCTTTGCGTCTGCGATATTGCGACCCTTATCGGAGCGAGTATGTCCGCGGTGTCACATCAGCTGCGCATACTGAAACAGGCAAGCCTTGTTGCTTACCGCCGTGACGGCAAGACGGTATTCTACTCTCTTGCCGACGATCACGTCCGCTCTATTCTCGGTCAGGGAATGGAACATATAAGCGAATAGTGAATGTTAAAGCATCGCGACGGATCATGACAGTACTTTTTTGAAATATGTCATTTTCCGGAACAAAAGAATACAGAGGAGATATTTCAAAAAATCGGATATGGCGGATATTACGATCGAACAATTCATAGAACGCAGCAGGGCAAATTGCTTCAAAGCCGCGGAGATAACTGTGAAACAGCGATATGCTGCGGAACAGGGAAAGTCATATCATCTTATCCCGGAAGCGGAGCTGGAACGGTATCTTGCTTCGTCCGAGGGGCAGGAAGCGGTACGGAAAGCGCTTGGATCACAGAAATTCTTCAAAATCCTGTCCGGAAGTGATCCTGCGAACGACCCTCGGGTAGTTTCCGCATACCGCAAACAGACGGAAAGCGGACGGGACAAGCCGGAAGAAGAGAAGAAACCGGAAGCAAAACCCGTGGTCACAAAAGAAAAAAAGAAAAAACCGCGGAAGAATATGTCGGCGGCCGCGAGGAAAGCAGAATATTACGAGATATACAGACATTATGAGATAACCCGCGAAGACGAGGAATACATACTTGACTGCGCGGAGGAACGCATAAGAACATATTATTCCGATCTGCGCAGATTTCTTCCTCACAAGTATATCAGGGAGATATACAGCGAGTTTGTCTCGGAACAGTTCATGAGCAAATTCACCAGAAGAATGTATGATGAAGCCGCGCTGAATTTCCGGAGGATAAACGCTGCGGTAAGCGGCTCCGATCAGCTGTATCACGATCTGAACGAATTCATTTACGGCTGTATCGTCATGCGTATGCTGGAGGATTCAGGATATTCGGAACTGAACAAACGCAGGTATGTCCGTGAGTTCACCGCACGCTTCTGCCCGCAGTACAAGCGGATCCGTGAGATGTATGCCCTTATAACACGCCGGCTTGACCGTGAAACGGTTTCCGGCATCATCACCGAAGGTGACGAGTATAAAAGGGCTTTGCGCCACATGAAGTCGCAGATAGAGATCTCCGAGTCCGCCCATGAAATGATACTCAGAGAGATACCCGACAATGTAATAGATCTGTACCCCGGAGCAAGAAATATGCGCCGGCATTTTGTGCTGCATCTGGGACCCACCAATTCGGGCAAGACATATAATGCTCTGCTTGCCTGCAAAGAAGCGGAAACGGGGGTATATCTCGCTCCGCTGAGACTGCTTGCTTATGAGATTTGCGAGAAATTCAACATAGAAGGCGTACCGTGCGATATGAAGACGGGCGAAGAGTCGATCGAGGTGCCGTTTGCGGCACATCTTTCTTCAACGGTCGAAATGCTGAACACAAACGAGCATTACGATGTGGCGGTGGTCGATGAATGTCAGCTGATCGAGGACGAGGAGAGGGGCGGTGCGTGGACTGCGGCTGTACTTGGACTTATGGCGGACGAGATACATCTGTGCGCTTCGGATAACGCGGAGTTCATACTCACTTCTCTTATCGAGATGTGTGGCGACAGCTATGAAATAGTGCGGCATGAACGCTCGGTGCCGCTTCTGTGCGATGACCGGAAATTCGTGTTCCCGCAGAGTGTGGAACCTGAAGACGCGCTGATAGCCTTCTCGAAGAAGTCGGTGCTTTATTATGCGGAGCAGCTGAAGCGGCTCGGTATAAAAGCGAGCGTCATATACGGCGACCTGCCGTATGATGTGCGCAGGAGCGAGGTTTCAAGGTTCATCAAAGGCGAGACCGACGTGGTCGTGGCAACGGACGCGGTGGGAATGGGACTCAACCTGCCGATAAAGAGGGTAGTGTTCCTTGAATCCTATAAGTATGACGGACACAGACGGCGTTTCCTGCACGGCACGGAGATAAAGCAGATAGCCGGAAGAGCGGGACGCATGGGAATGTACGACACCGGCTACTTCAACGCGGCGGAGTACAAGGAAGATATAAAACGGAAAATGCGCAAGAAAAGCCACGATGTGCAGAAAGCCCGCCTTCGTATCCCGGAAAGCATAATAACCGTGGATATGCCGGTCTCGGAGATACTGCTGCGGTGGGGGACCATACCCGATGATGACATATTCACGAAAAACAGCGTTGAGCGCGAAGTGATGCTTGCCCGGGAGCTGGAGAAACAGACATCGGACAAGTATCTTATATACAGGTTCATCACGATACCGTTCTCGGAGACCCGGAAAGAGCTGTATGATTTCTGGATGGAGCTGTTTGAAGGCGAGGTATATGACGACAGAAAGTCGGTATATTTCTACATACGTACCCTTGAGAGGCGAGGACACGATCTGGAGGATCACGAGCTTGCGTACCGCAAATGCGATATACTTTACTTCTACTATGACAGGTTCGGATTAAAAGAAGACCTGAACGCGATAATGGAGCTGAAACATGATATTTCGGCAGATATAATGGAGATACTGGCAGGCAAGGAAGGTGCCTGAGGCACCGGAAAATTCGGCAGGTACCGCTTATGAACAAATTCAGCATGGCTAAAATAAGTATATTGGTCAGCATAACGCTGTTCTCTATACTTGCCGCAACTATAATCATAATACTGAATTTCGCCCGCAGCGGTAACGGTGACGGCAGCGACGAGGAGCGTTTACGCGTTGGTCTGCTGCTCAACGGCAGGGCAGATGACCGCAGCTGGGGACAGTCACACTATGATTCGCTGGAGCGTGTGTCTGCGCAGCTTTCATGCGATCTTATATGCCGTGAGAACGTTCCCGAAGACGAAAACTGCACCGGGGTCATTTCGGAACTTATAGAGCAGGAGAACTGCGATGCGGTGATAGCGGATTCCTACGGTTTCGGTGAGTACATTGCCGCTGCCGCCGCAAAATACCCGGAGATATATTTCCTTCACGCGTCCGGCTCCGGAAGCGGACGAAATCTCGGTTCATTCTTCGGGAGAATGTATCAGTTCAGGTACCTTACCGGTATCATAGCGGGACTCAGCACGAAGAGCGGCACGATCGGATATACCGCGGCATTCCCGATAGACGAGGTGAACCGCGGGATAAACGCGTTCACGCTCGGAGTACGCAGCGTGAACCCGGACGCGCAGGTCGTGGTATCCTTCTGCGGTTCGTGGACGGAAGACGAGACTGCGGCAGCTTCCACCGAGAAGCTCATAACAGAGTACGGCGCTGACATAATAGCCATGCACACAAATTCGCTTGCTCCGCACGAAACCGCCGCCCGTCACGGAGTATGGTCGGTAGGCTATAATTACGATAATTCCGGGCTTTACCCCTACACATATCTTACGGCAAGCGTCTGGGAATGGGACGGCTACTATTCGGAGCAGATACTGTCGGTAAAACAGGGAAAATTCCACGGCGAACACAAGTGGCTCGGCATAGAGAGCGGGATAATGAAACTGGTCGAACCTGCGGCGGCAGCAGAAAAGGCACCCGGATACAAGGAATACGTTGAGGCGGCAGAAGCCCGTTTCAGGGATTTTTCCTACGATGTATTCTACGGACCTGTGAGCGATAACGCGGGAAATGTACGTGTGCCGGACGGGGAATCCATGTCCGACGGTACGATGCTCGGCGGTTTTGACTGGTATGTGGAGGGTGTACGCGTTGTTTAAGAATGTTTCGAGACGCGGGATCATATATTCCGCCGTATATGCGGTACTGTTCGTTACGGTGCTGATAATAGCCGTTGTTCTTATACTGAGTGACAGCAGCGCCCGAAACAAGCCCATAGTCGGCTGCATACTTTCGGGAAGCAGGGAAGAGACCGGCTGGAATTCCGATAATTACAGGGGACTTGCAGATGCCTGCGAGGATAATGACACCGAGCTTCATGTCATAGAGAACATTCCCGAAGAGCGGGAACCGTGCATCTCGGCTATCCGGAGACTTGCCTCGGAGGGCTGCCGGGTCATATTCCTTACCAGCTACGGCTACGCGGAGTATGCGGCGGAGACTGCCGCCGACTACCCGAATGTGACTTTCTGCGCCAACAGTTCGGATTTCACTGCGGAAAATATGAACTACTGCTTTGCGAGAATGTATCAGGGAAGGTATCTTGCGGGGATCGCCGCGGGGCTTGCAACAAAGACCGGTGTGACAGGATATGTGGCGGCAATGCCGAACAACGAGGTGAACCGTGGGATAAACGCCTTTGCACTGGGAGTGCGGAGCGTAAATCCCGGGGCGAAAGTTCTTGTACGTTTTACCGGTTCATGGGACGAGCCTGCCGGGGAAGCTCTGGCGGTGGAACTGCTGTCATCAATGTCGGCAGATGTGATAACCTATCATCAGAACGGCGATACGGTCCCGAAGACCTGTGAAATGCTGGGCGTGAACTTTATCGGCTATCACACGCTGTCCGGAGAATATCCTCACATGCTCACCGCCGTGACCTGCCGCTGGAGGAGACTTTACAGCATAATGCTGCGCGACAGCCTTATCGGGAGCGTTGAATTTGTTGATGACCGCTGGCTTGGGCTGAGCGAAATGGTCATACTTATGTCAAGACCTTCCGGCGAAGCCGAAAGTACGACCGTCAAAGCGGTACTCGACGCGAAACAGCGGATAGAAAAGGGGAAAGACGTATTCTCCGACACGATATACGACAATACCGGAGTGCTGCGCTGCGGCGAGGGGGAGACCTTCTCTGACAGAACTCTGCTCACCGGAATGGACTGGTACGCCGAGGGGGTGGGGATAATTGAATAAGATACGGAATATCCTTTCAAATCCCCGTTCGGCGATAAATATATCGTTTATTATAATACTGCTGTTTGTGGGATTTATGCTGAATTCCAGACTGCGCACCCTGATGTATGACTTCACCGAGGAACAGGTCGCGAGGCAGGCGGAAGTAATTGCGGAAAAGACCGCCGGTACGCTGATGACAGAAATAGAAACGCTCAAATATCGCGCTCATGTGCTTGAAAACCGCCCGGACGATATATATAACGTAATGCAGTCGCTCACCGAGACAGACGGTACTCTTGAGACCGGTCTTCTTGCCACGGACGGGACTGCCGTGTTCGGGAAGAGTATTGCCGCCTCGGAATTCACCGGTATCCAGAACGCGTTCCGCGGCAGCGGTACGATAAGCTATAATTCAAGAAAGGGATTGCTGTTCTGCTGGCCGGTATTTCACGGAGAGAACATAAAGTACGTATTCTATGAACTCTGCCCTACGGACAGTATCCGGAGCAAATTCAGCGTTTCCTGTTTTGACGGAATGGGAAAGGCGCTGGTCACATCACGTAAGGACGAAGTGATAATACCGTTTGCCAACTCTTCACAAAGTGATATCGACTTTCTGTACAGCGACGAGATCTCCGGAGCTTATGACGGATTGCAGAAGAAAATTGAACGTTCTGCCTCCGCCGCGGAGTTCGTCAGTACCTCGGACGGAGAGTATTATATATTTTCTTCGGAAATGCCGGATATGGATTTCTTCCTGTCGGGTTTTGTCGATGCCGATACAGCGGCTGCCGGTGCAAATGACATAATCCGGCTTGTAACGAATGTGTTCATGCTGATAACTTTCCTGTTCATGATCGGTTCCGCGTACCTGATAATAACATCGAACCGGCTCAGTGAAAACGAAGAACTGATGCGTGAGAAACAGGTGGCGGAGGAAGCCTCCCGCGCCAAGAGCGACTTCCTTGCCAGTATGTCACATGAGATAAGAACGCCTATCAATGCCATACTGGGTATGGACGAGCTTATAATACGCGAGTACGATGACGGTCAGCTGCGGCAGTACGCGCTGAATATCCGCAATGCCGGTAATACACTGATGAATATAATCAATGACATACTTGATTTTTCCAAGATAGAGTCCGGAAAAATGGAGCTTGTTCCGATAGATTACGATGTCCCGCTCATGATCTACGATCTGGTGAACATGGAAAAGCCGCGCGCGGAAAAGAAGGGGCTTTCGTTTATCGTCAAAGCGGACGAGAGCATTCCCCGCACCCTGTACGGCGATAATATCAGGATCAAGCAGTGCATACTGAATATTCTTACAAACGCCGTGAAATATACGGAACGCGGCAGTGTGACAATGAGCATAAGTTACAGGGAAACGGACGCCGATCACATCATGCTCCGCGTCTCGGTGAAGGATACGGGTATCGGCATAAAGCCGGAGGATATCGAGAGACTGTTCAATCCGTTCGAACGTGTGGACCTTGAGAGAAACCGTTCGGTCGAGGGAACAGGTCTCGGAATGAGCATAGTAAAGCGGCTGCTCGCCATGATGGATACAAGACTTGAAGTACAGAGCGAGTACGGCAAAGGCTCGGAATTTTCCTTCGGGGTGCTCCAGACGGTGCGCGATCACCGACCCATGGGCAATTACGAGACGAGCTATGACAGGGTCATCGAAACAGAAGCGGTCTATCATGAGAGTTTCACCGCGCCAAACGCGAGAATACTGATCGTTGATGATATCGAGATGAATCTTACCGTTGCGGCGGGACTGCTCAAAAAGACAGATATAAACGTCGATACGGCGCTCGGAGCGAAGGAAGCGCTCGGACTGACCGCGGTGAACAAGTACGATGTGATATTCATAGACGACAGAATGCCCGGCATGAGCGGCGTGGAGATGCTGAGGGAGCTTCGGTCGCGGGAGAAGGATCCGAACCGCGGCACTCCGTGCATAGTGCTTACCGCGAACGCCATAGCCGGTGCGCGTGACAGTTACATGAAGCAGGGCTTTGAAGATTACCTTTCCAAGCCGATAGACGGTCCGGAGTTTGAAAAGATGATCCAGCGCTATCTGCCCGAAGATAAACTGCTGGTACCGGAGAAAAACAAACCGATCCGTAACGTACAGCCCCGCAGGAGCGGCAGAACGGCTCCCTCGCACGGAGAAGCGGAGAAGTACCGGAAATATATAGGAGAGGACGAAAAGCTGTATGACGCGGTGAACCTGCTCATGAATCGTACAGGCAGGCATTGACGGACATACACTGTGTGAAAAGGCAGGTGACGGTCCTTGAATTATAATGTTACGTTTGAGCTTGCGGCTCTGCCGTTCATAGCAACGCTTCTTATATTTGTGCTTGTAAGGTACAGGGACCGTACAAAGCAGGACAAATTTTTCATCAATCTGATATTCTTCACAATGATGACCGACCTTCTCGATGTTGTTCTTGTATATATAACAAATCTGAAACTTGCGTCATCCGGCGTTATTATCGTGCTTAATACGGTGGATCACGTATTTGCGATGTGCTCGTCGTTCTCATTTGTGAAATATGTGTACGCTTTTGTTGACTATAAGGCAGACAGTCCTTCCAGACGGGTAATGACATTTGTCAATCAGGGTATCCTTGTTTTTACGATGATACTCTATATGCAGAATTTCATCACAGGCAATATTCTTTATGTGGACAGCAGAGGCGTATATTATGAAGGTCCGCTGTTCATGTTTGCCACATACCTGCTGCCGTCGTATTTTCTGATCTATGCAACGGCGATAATCGTGGTTTACAACAGGTCATTCCGGAAATTGCAGCTTGTGAGTGTTCTTGCGGGTATAGGTATCATTGTTTTTTCTGCATTGCTTCAGATGTACGTGCTGACCGGCTATCTGATCGTATATTTTGCTTCTTCGCTGGCTATATTCATGATATTCCTGTCTCATGCGACGCCGGACTATTACAAGCTGGAGAAGACGAACGAAGAACTGCGCAGATCCCGTGAGGAGGAACAGCAGGCAAAGCTGAAAGCCATAGCCGCGGACGAAGCGAAGACACGGTTCCTGTCGCAGATGTCCCACGAGATAAGGACTCCTATAAACGCCATAATGGGCTATAACGAGATCATCATGGAAGACACAGGTGAACCGGAGACCCGTGAGTATTCCCGGAAGGCAAGACTTGCGGCAAGGCGTCTTCTGGATTTCTTTGAGGGTATGTTCGGATTGATAGACGTAGGGGAAAGCGAGGAACTGCTCCGGAGCATAGCGGACGGTACATGGGAGGAAGAGTCTGCGGAAACACAGCTTACGGACGAGGAAACCGCGGAAATAACCGTAGCGCAGGATCACCGCATACTTGTGGTAGATGACACGGAGATGAACGTCGATCTGCTGGTGCGGATACTCAAGGGTATGGGATTCATGACCGATACGGCTTCCGACGGTGAGAAAGGCATTGAAAAGATAAGGAACAATTCCTACGACCTGATATTCATGGATCACATGATGCCGGTAATGGACGGTATGGAGGCGATGAGGATACTGCGCGGTGAGCATCTCTGCGATGATACTCCCGTTGTAATGCTCACAGCGAACACCATAAAAGGAGAACGTGAGAAATATATAAATTCGGGATTTGCGGAGTATGTCACCAAGCCGTTCACATCGAAGTCCATAAAGGAAGTCCTCATGAAGATACTGCCGATCGACGATGAGTTCATGAACCGTTCATCGTGGGAGGCGGAGTGGCAGGAATTACAGAAAGAACTGCCGTTCCTGAGACTGGCGAAAGCAAGGGAATATTTCCGTGCCGACGCGCAAATGTACTCGCAGACCCTGAAAGATTTTGCAATGACGGGATTGATCCCGAAAATGGAAGAATATATAGAAAAGGGAGATTACTACAACTATCGTGCGTGTCTCTGCACGGCAAAGGACTCTTCGCTGCTGATAGGTGCCGACCAGATAGCCGATCAGGCTGCGGCACTGGAAAAGCTGTACCGGCGCGGCAGTATTGAAGAACTGAAAGTAAAGCACATCATATTTGCCGATAAAGTACGCAAGCTGCTCAGACAGCTCGCCGGGGCGCTGAACCTTAAAGAGACCGAGACGGACGCAGTATCGGGACTTACCCAGTCCGACTCCCGTCCGATGATACTTGTCATAGACGATGACCCTGTACTCTGTGCGCAGATAAGGCAGATACTTTCCCATGATTACCGTGTCGAAACGGTAGCCAGCGGTGAGGAGGGCATTGTCCGTGCGCAGGAGGAAGCTCCGGCACTGATACTGCTTGACGTAAATCTGCTGAGCATGAACGGATTTGACGTGATCCGCGCGCTTTCTCTGATCGAGGAGACATCGGAAATACCGGTGGTATTCATGACGGCGGACGAAAGCGGCGAAGCGGAGGTAAAGGGTTTTCGCAGCGGCGGAGCCGATTTTGTCCGCAAACCCTTCATACCCGAGGTGCTTATACGCCGCGTGGGCAGGATAGTTGAACTTTCCGCCTTACAGAAACATCTGCGGCATGAGATAAGCCGCCGCACAGAGAAGATAGGAAATATGTCCCGTGAAGTGATGCTGGCGCTGTCAAAGGCAGTAGATGCGAAGGATAAGTACACCAACGACCACTCCCAGCGTGTGGCAAAATATTCGGCATGGATAGCCAGACAACTCGGCAAGACGAAGCAGGAACAGGATTCGCTGTACATCGAAGGACTGCTGCATGATGTCGGAAAGATCGGCGTTCATGAGGAGATAATCAACAAACCCGGTCCGCTTACCGATGAGGAGTATGAGGAAGTAAAGAGTCACTGTGTGACGGGGTATGACATATTGAAAGTCATCACCGAGATGCCGGACGCGGCTAAAGCCGCCCGCTGGCACCATGAGAGATATGACGGGAAAGGCTATCCGGACGGGCTGGCAGGGACGGATATACCGGAGAATGCCCGCATCATCTGCGTTGCGGACGCTTACGACGCAATGACGTCCCGGCGTGCGTATCAGGCGCTTAAACCGCAGGCGGAAGTCCGTGCCGAGATCCTGCGGTGTAAAGGTACACAGTTCGATCCGGACATAGCGGACGCGATGATCAGGATAATAGATGAGGATAAGAATTACAAACTGCACGGATAGAGGTGAGGAGCGTGGGCATAAAGATCCTTATAGTAGATGACAGCAGGGTGGAGCGGAATTTCCTTTTGGGACTGCTTCACAAGCTCGGCGCACAGACTGCTGCCGCGGACGGCTGTGACGAGGGAGTCAGGCTTGCCTGTTCAGAGCGGTACGATCTGATGCTCATTGATTATTTCATGCCCGAGGCGGACGGAGTACATACTCTCCGTGAGATACGGCAGAACAATGACAGTCTTAACCGCCTTACTCCCGCGGTAGCACTTGGAACATCAGATTCCCTGTCGGACAGCGAATTCTTTGCGGAGTACGGATTTGAGAACTACCTTGAAAAGCCGGTCGATTTCGAGATGCTTCATGCCGCCCTGATACTGTATCTGCCGGAAGACAAGCGAGGCGGTATAAGTGCGGAGAGAACAAACGTGCAGCAAAAGGAACCGGTATCGGTGCTTCCGGAGTGGCTTGATGAGATACCGGAACTTGCGACTGCCGACGGAGTTGCGAACTGCGGTACCGAAGAGGATTATCTCGGCGCGCTGCGGATATTCCGCAAGTCGGTCGGTACGATGTCGGAGGAGATAGAGAGATATTACGGGGAAGGCGACCTGAAGAATTACACGATCAAAGTCCATGCACTGAAAAGCTCGGCGCGTATAATAGGGCTTCCGGAACTGTCAGAGCTGGCAAGAAAGCTTGAAGCGGCAGGGGACGCGGGAGACACGGAGTTCATAGAAGAGAATACCGCGGAGCTGTTGGAAATGTATCGTTCTTACAGTGACAAATTCTCACGGCTTGACGAAGAAAGCAGTGAGGAGCAGAATGAAAAGCCTCCCGCAGACCGTGATCTTCTCGACGACGCGTTCTCGTCCCTGGACGAGTTTGCGGGACAGATGGACTATGACCTTGTGGAAATGGTAATTGAATCCGTCCGGGAGTACCGTCTTGAACCGCGTGACAAGGCTCTGTTCGATGAGGCGGATACCGCGTTCACGAACCTTGACTGGAGCGGTATCAGAACAGCGGCACAGAAATATTTTGAAAATAACCGGGAATAAAGAAAGGAAAATGACACAATGCTGAAAAATGTAATGATAATCAGCACTTCGGAAAGTTTTGCCATAAAGTCCATGGAGCAGAAACTGCTTGCCGTAGAGATAAGTGCTTATCAGGTAGTGGCGAGGATAGCCGACATAGGCAGCAATATCGAAAGGGCAGGGCTTATTGTTCTGTATCTTGACGAGAGAATGGCGGCAATGACCGCGTCGCTCCAGAATATGCTGTCATATCTTAATGACAAGATGTATGAATCGAACAAGATGCTCATAATCATAGCCAAGCGCAAGGATTATGAGACGGCAATGCGTTATATATCCGAGGACTTTGTTCTCCAGTTCTTTGACCGGCCGATGAACCTTGACGCGTTTGTTCAGACAGTGTTTGAATATATGAACGAAGGCGAAAAGAGCATGGACGAAGTAAAGGCGAGCATAAAGAAAGAAAATGAGGTAGCTGCGGCGGCTCAGCAGCAGAAGAGAAAGTTCACCGACGATATGGTCGCGGTGAAGAAAAAGAGGATACTGCTCGTTGACGATGACGCATCGTACCTGCGCATAATCAGGAACTGGCTGAAGGACGGCTATGATGTCGGGGTGGCAAGTTCGGGCTTACAGGCGATAATGTGGCTTGCCCGCAACGACGCCGATCTCATTCTGCTCGACTACAAGATGCCGGTAGCTTCCGGCGCACAGATATATGCAATGCTCAAGAACGATTCCCAGACGCAGAATATCCCCGTGTTCTTCCTTACGGGCAACAGTGAACGGGAAAGTGTTCTTGAAATACTCAAACTGAACCCGGAAGGGTATCTTTTAAAGACATTTGACAGAAAGGCACTGCTCACGCGTCTTGAAGAATTTTTTGAATTCCGTTAGTAAGCGGCTCCGCGTTATCACTGGGACAGCGCGGAGCTGTTCATATATCGCGGCGCGCAGAACACCATATTTTTTGAATTTTCATATAGAAAAATCTTGCAATTTGTTCTGAAATATGATATAATATATCGAATGTGTAAAAGTAATACAGGGGGAATCGCTTATGCCAAAAAGACAGGACATCAACAAGATCATGATAATCGGTTCGGGACCGATCATCATCGGACAGGCGTGCGAATTCGACTACTCGGGTACACAGGCGTGCAAGGCGCTCCGTAAGCTCGGATATGAGATAGTGCTTGTCAATTCCAATCCCGCGACCATAATGACCGACCCCGATGTGGCGGATATCACCTACATCGAGCCGCTCAATCTCGATCGTCTTACCCAGATAATCGAGAAGGAACGCCCGGACGCACTTCTCCCGAACCTCGGCGGTCAGTCGGGTCTCAATCTCTGTTCGGAGCTTTCCAAAGCAGGAGTCCTCGATAAGTACAATGTAAAGGTCATCGGTGTACAGGTAGATGCCATAGAACGCGGCGAGGACAGAATAGAGTTCAAGCATACAATGCAGAAACTCGGTATTGAAATGCCCCGCAGCGAGGTCGCTTATTCGGTAGAAGAAGCTGTCGCCATTGCCGATAAGCTGAAATACCCGGTGGTACTGCGTCCCGCTTATACAATGGGCGGTGCAGGCGGCGGTCTTGTCTATAATGTCGATGAGCTGAAGGTAGTCTGCGCGAGAGGACTTCAGGCAAGCCTTGTGGGACAGGTGCTTGTTGAGGAATCCATAAGCGGCTGGGAAGAACTGGAGCTTGAAGTTGTACGTGATGCCGACGATAATGTCGTCACTGTATGTTTCATCGAGAACATCGACCCCATAGGCGTGCATACCGGTGACTCTTTCTGTTCGGCACCTATGCTCACCATTTCCGAAGATGTGCAGAAGAAGATGCAGGAGTATTCCTATAAGATAGTACGCGCGGTCGAAGTTATCGGCGGCTGCAACTGCCAGTTCGCGCACGATCCGGTATCCGGCAGGATAGTTGTCATTGAGATCAATCCCCGCACCTCGCGTTCGTCTGCGCTCGCGTCGAAGGCTACCGGTTTCCCGATAGCTCTCGTTTCGGCAATGCTTGCCTGCGGTCTTACCCTGAAGGAAATTCCCTGCGGTAAGTACGGGACCCTTGACAGGTATGTACCGGGCGGTGACTATGTGGTCATCAAGTTTGCACGGTGGGCATTTGAAAAATTCAAGGGCGCCGAGGACAAGCTCGGTACGCAGATGCGTGCTGTCGGCGAGGTAATGAGCATAGGCAAGACCTATAAGGAAGCTTTCCAGAAAGCGATCAGAAGCCTTGAGACCGGCAGATACGGTCTCGGCTGGGCTAAGAATTTCCATGACCTTACAAAGGAAGAACTGTTGCAGAAGCTCACATTCCCCACCAGCGAAAGACAGTTCGTTATATATGAAGCGCTCCGCAAGGGCGCGGAGATCGAGGAGATCTATCGTCTCACAAAGATCAAGCACTGGTTCCTTGAACAGATGAAGGAACTTGTTGACGAGGAAGAGCGGCTTCTGAAAGGCAAAGGCAGCCTGCCGTCTCCCGATGCGCTCAGACAGGCAAAGCTGGACGGTTTCAGTGACCGCTATCTTTCACAGCTCCTTGACATCACAGAGGAATCCATACGCAATGAGCGTTACAGACTTGGTATAAAGGAAGCATGGGAGGGTGTCCATGTAAGCGGTACCGAAAATTCGGCATACTACTATTCCACATATCACCTCGATAAGGACGAAAGCCCCGTGAATACCGACAAGCCGAAGATCATGATCCTCGGCGGCGGCCCCAACAGGATAGGGCAGGGCATCGAGTTCGATTACTGCTGTGTTCACGCGGCTCTTGCCCTCAAGAAGCTGGGCTTCGAGTCTATAATAGTAAACTGCAATCCCGAGACCGTCTCCACAGATTACGACACATCGGACAAGCTTTATTTCGAGCCTCTTACTCTTGAAGATGTGCTCGCGATATATGAAAAGGAAAAGCCGGTGGGCGTTATAGCGCAGTTCGGCGGACAGACACCTCTCAATCTTGCGGCAGACCTGAAAAAGTACGGCGTAAATATTCTGGGTACATCTCCGGAAACAATAGATCTTGCGGAAGACCGCGATCATTTCCGCGCAATGATGGACAGACTGGGTATCCCTATGCCGGAATCCGGAATGGCTGTAAATGTTGATGAAGCGCTTGCGATAGCCAATAAGATAGGCTACCCGGTAATGGTTCGTCCGTCCTATGTCCTCGGCGGCAGAGGAATGGAAGTCGTACACGACGACGAGATGATGAGAGTGTATATGTCGGCGGCAGTCGGCGTTACCCCCGACAGACCGATACTGATAGACCGTTTCCTGCATAATGCGACCGAGTGTGAAGCGGACGCTATCTCCGACGGAAAGAACTGCTTCGTACCGGCAGTAATGGAACACATTGAGCTTGCGGGCGTACATTCCGGTGACTCGGCGTGCATACTTCCGTCCATGAACCTGAGCGCGAAGCACGTAGAGACCATAAAGGAATACACAAGAAAGATCGCTGTGGAGATGAATGTCTGCGGTCTGATGAATATGCAGTACGCGATAGAGGACGATACGGTATATGTCCTTGAAGCCAATCCCCGCGCTTCGAGAACGGTGCCGCTGGTATCGAAGGTGTGCAGCATTAATATGGTTCGCATAGCTACCGAGATAATGACATCGGAATTTACTCACAGACCGTCTCCCGTTCCGGAGCTGCATGACCGCGTTATCCCGCATTACGGCGTCAAGGAAGCGGTATTCCCGTTCAATATGTTCCAGGAAGTTGACCCGGTTCTCGGACCGGAAATGCGCT
>CAMVGH010000019.1 GCA_947166945.1 uncultured Clostridia bacterium | reverse complement strand
AGCCCGCCATTAGTCGGGATTTGTATAGCCAGCGGTGCTACCTGCCTATCGCCTCAGACCGCCGTAAATTTATTTGTTTGGCTATACTCCGGCAGTCAGAGGCGATGCAAATGTGCTGTGCTACCGTTTCTCTGCGATTTTGGTACCGGTGCAGTACCATTTTCTGCGCCGATTGGTATATAATTTTCACGGCGCAGAAAATCGGTATCAGATCTGCACGAAATCGGAATTTGTCGCGAAAAAATTGGCGCTACAGAGGGAGCTTTTTGCTATCCTCCGATAAAGTCGAGATCGACGTCCGAAATGTCGTCATTTTCGACTTTTTCAGCAGGCGAGGAACTCTGTGCGGGGACGCTGAAATTTCAGTTGCTGTTCAGAATTTCTGCGATACAAGCGGCGAGAAAAGACGGAAGTGCTTTTTCTGCTGAACGTTCTACTGCCGCCACGATCTCCCCGACGAATTTTTCCTCGCGCTCACGGGTTTCGAGATACGGGTCCTCCTTCCGGCGAAAATATCTGCCGAAGTAGTCGTTGGCTGCTGCGACAATCGCGGAAGTCAACGACTTGAACTCCGTATTATCGAGAGTCTGCAAATATTCCCACGCCTGACGATGTTCGGGTTTATTAAGATTCAGTCGAAGGCTTGTCGCTCTGATCGTCGGCATTGTCGGTCACCTCCTGCGGTTTATTCTCGGAAGTATCATCGGGGACTGCTGCTTTCGGCTTTGCAGGCTTCTTCGTCTGCTCTTGCTCTCTGCGAAGGGCGTTATATGCAAGAATTTCATAGCCTTTCGCCGCCGCGCAGATATCCTCGATGATCGTAACACGGTTTTCGTCGTATTCCCCGAAATGCTTGATAAATAAATTTAGCAATATATGTAAATAAAACATATTATATGGTATAGATAGGTGATGAAATATTATGATTGGAATGTATCTTGCTCTTATAGATGAGCCTACTGACAAGGAAAAATTTAATGAAATTTATTATCGGTACAAAGATATGATGTTTTATAAAGCAATGTCTATTTTACACAATCCATCACTTGCTGAAGAAGCAGTTCAAGAAAGCTTTTTGAAGATAGCTAAAAATATTTCTAATATTTCAGCAGCTGATTGCAGTAAAACTGCTGCTTTTATTGTTATTATTATTAGGAACACTGCAATAAATATGATGAAGTCCGAACATTTAGGTGAAACTGTTCCTATCGACGAGGTCGATGAAATTGTCGATATATCTACTGATTTGCTAACATCACTTATAACAAGAGAGGGGTATGAAAAACTTATTACAGAATTAAAAAAACTTGATAAAATATATAGTGATATTTTGATGTTAAAATTGGTTTACGGTTATAAAACAGACGATATTTCAGAAATGTTAAAAATACCTAAACGAACAGTTGAATCCCGTGTTTACAGGGGGAAAAAGCTGTTAATTAAACGATTGGAGGTTGAAAATGACAATGAGAATGAAAACAAATGAGGCTATTTTTGATATATTGCTCAATGATGCACTTGTATCTATGTATGAGGAAGAATTAATTGAACTAATGTCACTATCAAAAGAACACACATACTCAAACAAATTTGAAAAAACTATAAAAATAGTGGGTAATAATATAAATTTAAAAGAACGATCTATAGCTGTTTTTAGAATAACCAAAAAAGCTATTGTTACAGTTGCGGCTGTATTTGGATTTTTGTTCGGTGGTTTTCTTACGCAACCAAGTGTATATGCCGCAGTGGAAAATGTAATTAAAGAAATTTTTTCTACGAATGACAGCTATACTTTTATTAATTATAATTCATCGGAAGAATTTGATAAGAATATTAAATTTGGTTATGTTCCCTATGGATATGACCTGAGGACGATTTATTACAATAATAATAGTGTTACCCTTATTTATGACGATACAAACGATCATCAAATATATTTTGAATATGGGAAAAATGAAGGCACTTCAATATCTATTGATAACGAAACACATAAATATGAAAAAATAGAAAAAAACAGTAATATGTTTAATTATTATGAAGCGATAGATAATAATGATAGCAATATATTAATGTGGCATGATAATTATTACTTATATTGTATTAGTGCACAATTAAGCAAAGGAGAAATTGTTAAAATCGCCGAAAATTTGAAACGGACTAAATAATTCAGAAAAAATGCAGTAAATAAGAGTTTTCTGTTGTTTATATTAGTGTAAGGCAATAAAGGAGGTTGGTATTATAAAAAATTTAATTAAATCAACAATTTCGATTATGCTGGTAATATGTACGTTATTCTGTTTATCAGCGAATGTTGGGGCTTCGCTTCAATATGTCAACACAAACACAATTGTTGTGAGATTAACATTTACTAATGATAAAGCATATTGTGAAGCTTCAATAACAGGGAAAAGTGGAACAACAAGTATCACAAATGGTAGTGTTGTCTTAAGAGATAACAATGGAAGTGTAGTCAAAACGTGGAGCGGTTTATCAGCGACAGGCTCTCTATTTACTTTTTCAAAATCCACAAGTGGTGTATCTTCTGGGAAAACATATTCTTTGACCATAACAGCCACTGTGAATAGAAATGGCATAAGTGAGACTGTGACTAAATCGGTAACATCAACATACTAAGATTTTAAAAATTGCCTTACAGAAAACACAAGTGTACACGCCTGTGTACAAAGTATATTTTGCATTAATTGCGATACAACAGAAAGGAATCCCAAATGCATAAATTAGTAAAAAATACATTAGCGCTTTTTATTGCAGGCTCAATGACAATAGGGCTTGCAGAAACCGTTAACGCTGAAGGCGAGAGAATGGTTCAAACACCGTCAGAATTATCAATTATTGTTCCTACAAATGACAATGAAGATTTTCCGTTTGATATTTGCTTGGAGTATAATGATTCATCGTTACATTACTCTTCGTCTGAAAGAAGTAGTTTAGGAACAGAAAAATTAAAAGAAGCTGAAATTGAATATAAAATATCAATTTCTTCTAAAGACAAAGCAGATTACGAGTTTTGTTTATATTGGGATAAAACATCTCGAATACTTAATAACACGTCAAAAAACATCTTAACATCATCAGAAGTTTTAATTAACAAAGTATATGAGTTTGATGCAACTCATAACTCAAAAAGTTATACAGGCAAACTTGCGGTTACAACAAATGAGTATGATAAGCTGTATGTAGATATCATTTATTCCGAGGTTGTGGACGATTCACAGCCAAGAAACATATCAATGGAAACTGAAAGCGAGCCGAACAATTCCTATAGTAACGCTAATACAATAGAATCGTGTAAGACTATGATGGGGAAATTGTCGTCAACGTCTGATGTGGACTATTATTATCTTGAAGTTCCTTTGGATATTAGCTACGGTTATCTTGATATAACATTAGCAGTTCCCAATGGCTATAATTATGATATTCAGTTATATTCCGGTGTATCGCCCCATTACTATTTAGCTTATAGCAATAAACCGACTGGAGCTGACGAATTTATTCGATTTAATAATTGCAATAGTACCTCAGGATATAGTGGATTTTATATTAAGGTTATTAATTCTGGTACAACAAGTGGAGCGAATTATTATTTAAATGTGAATAATATAAATAATTATCCGTTTTACAGTCAAAAAGCAAGTAAAATTTCAAACATTTCTTTTTGGAACGATGAATATTTAGATTCGCTCACATTTTCTAATGCAAATAATCCTAGTAGATGCTTCTACAGTTCATCAACTAGTGATTATGATTGGATGCGTGAAGGTTGCTTTATTTCAAGTATAGCAATGATGCTTAGAAAAAAGAATTTAACTATGGATGGAAAAGACTATAGAACTGGGTATGATGGAGATATGTTTGCTGACCCGTTTACAGTAATGCTAGCTAATAATAATCTTGATGGAAGGACGTTAACAGATAGAACAGAAGAACAGACGCTGCCTTCAAATAGCAGCAGTGGACCATGCTTTGTATCTACAACGATAATAGGAAACAATTTTGACTGCACATATACATCTGTAGATTTAGCAAATAAAACGGAGGATTTTAAAAGAACAAAAATTGATAATTATATTAACCAATACGGCGCTGCTATTGTGAAACTTATAAACGGTGATCACTCGCATTTCATTATATTCTATGGTTATAAAAGCTCTGAAACTGATATAAATAAAAGATATTATGTTTTAGACCCTTATGCTTCAAACCTAAGCGGCGCTGAAGGGGTACTCTTTAATGGTTGTGCAACATTTAGTTCGTCGCCTGTATATGATACATATACTTATAATAAAAATAATATTAAAGGCGTGGGAGCATTTTACTAATAGCGTATATGTAATATGAAGAAAAAAATTACAATCATATTATTAATGTATATTTTGGCGTTGTGTTGTTGTTCGACTGAAAGAAAACAAGTTGATATACTAAATGAGCAAATATCAACAAAAGAAGTCATTATAACTACTCAATCTTATTATGATGAATACAAAGAAATGGAAAGCTCTGTGCAGAGTAATGAGTACGCCGATGTAAATAAATCAAATACAAAAGCAACCGAAAAGTGTCCTGCAGAATATAAATATAATGATAAGAGCGGACAGTATTCTTTTATTGCAGACGAAGACTGTTTTTGGAATGTTGAATCTTCTGATGATGCCGGATTTATAATGGCAACAGAACGCTATAGCAACAACTGGGAGTTGTATCAAATATTGGAAAATCTTATAGACAAATCAATTGACTATACTTCCCATGTGACTAATGTCGGCAGTGCTTCTTCCAGCTATGAAGAAGCAAGAAAAGGTGGATTTCGCCCTGTGGAGAAAGACGAAATGTTTGGATGTCGAAGTATGCAAGAGCTCTTTAGCTATTATTGTTCTATTTATTCTGTGGAATATGATTTAGATACTTTCTGCGATAAAAACCGGTCTTCTTTTATCGATCTAGATGGAGAACTATGTGTTTCATGGTTTGAAGGTTCTTCCAGTGCCGTACTTTGGTCGAAGCCTTATCGTAAAATTGTTATATTTGATGAAGATGATAGATGTGCCAAATTTATTATATCGGCTCCAGAGGAATATAAAGATGATGATGGCATATGGAAACGTTATTATCATTTTACACAAGGGTTGCTTGTTAAAGCTGATGAGGGTTGGCGATTAAGAGAGGATGGCATGATATTGCATTAGTATTAGGTTCAGTAGAGTTACTGGATTTGGCTCTTATCCGGTAGGTCTAGGTGGAATTTGACTGCATTTGAGTCTATTCCACGGTTTTATTGACAACGAGCATCAATGTGTGAGATAATCAGGCAGCACGGGTAGTAGAGAATTAAGCGGCATATCCGCTTGATGTGGGTATTAAACGAGCACTACGGCTGAGTTAATGACACGAAAGCTTATTGACAATGAGTTTGTGTGTGGTCTACTAACAAAAGACATATAGCCTTTTTGAATTTAGGCTATATGTCTTTTTTGTTGTTTTGTGTTGTAAATAGTACCGTAAAATCGGCGTTTGTCGCACTTGATAGAGTGTGATTATAGGCACAATGATAGCATATAATAACCTCTTTTTCATCGGTTATGATTAGGCAGAATGTAATACCCCTTACAACGATCTCGTAAAAGGTAATGAATACAAGACATATTCGTTTGTTGCCGCATTGCCTTGTAGCCGTTACATCTATGTAGAGACCTAAACGGATATGAAGCCTCGAAATTAGCTGCCGTGCTAAATCTATGCCTATGAATATTTCTGCGATTTGACGAGGATCCATATTATCGACAATTATAAAATAGGAGTAGTCGTTAATGTGTAATATGAGACGCGGCTCAACGAAAGCTGTCGCAAGCTTGCTGAGTATTACGAGAATGGATCAGAATTATTGAAGCGAAACATATTTCATATTATACCATAATGTTTACATATTTGTCAAGACCGACATCAGCTTGATTCTCCTCCCGAAATCGTAATGATTTATGGGATCGATAATTTATTTCACGGTCTTATTGACAACGAGCCACGATGAGCGCAGAAGACAGGCATCAGCCGGCAGGTGCTCCGAGGGTCTGCTGCGGACGCAACACAGACTCCCGAAGCGCCTGTCGGCTAATCCCAGCCTACCGCATTCAAACTCATTGTCAATAAGCTTTCGTGGCATAAAATATCGACGTGCTTTTTACGATTTTGGCAGTAGAACCATCAGCTTAAACTATAATACCGACTTAAACTATAATACAGATGGAGTACATATGGTATCTTTATTTCAGGACATGGTTCTTTCCGTTATCATAATACAGATGTATATTATGAGGAAAGGAGGGACTTTGTATGACGGAAATAGAGCTTATGAGGTCGAGAAGGAGGGAAAATACGAGCGCCGATGCCTTCAGTTTCGTATCACAACATAGGGATATGCCTATGACGAGGCGAGAAATACACATCAAGATCAAGACTCTGGAGGCTGAGATGCTGTATCTCGAAGGCTACATCACATCGGAGGAATTGTTTAATCGTATAGTTGCGATCTATCAGGAGCGAGATGAAGGTCTGATATGTTCATGCTGCGGAAAGTCATTATCATACCTTTTGTGGAACGATTTTGCAGTATATGACGATATGGTAAGGTTTATTTGTCTGCCCCTGCCGGTCAATAATGTTGTCGGAAATTTCAAAAGACAGCGTGAGGAAGCCTTGAAAAACGGAGAAAAGGGTTATAAGAGCTATCTGCTGAAAGAAAGTAAAGGAATGGACAAGTCCATCGAACTTATGAAGCTGGGATACGAGATGCGCGGAGAACATCTGGAGATAGGGCTGATATGCCCTTATTGCAGACAATTGCTTGATTATTCGCGTGTTTATGCAAAGATGAGCGAAAAAACGATAGCATCATAGGAGTCATACAAGAAAACAGCATCGGTATGGTTCCGATGCTGTTTTGCTGTCAAAATGGTACAATTGCTGATTTGTCGAATTTTGTCGCTTACTTCTTTGCTTCTTCGATCATCAAGTTGACCATAGCAAAAATACGTTCTTGTTCGCGCTTGGGCAGTTCGCTTATGTCGTCGAGCATAACAGAGCGTTTCATTTCATATTCCCTGTTCAGAGTTTCGCATAATATCATATCCGGGGTTATATCAAGCGCATTAGCGATCTTGATCAATGTGATAAGAGCGGGATATTTCTCCGAGCGCTCCATCATACTGATATACGCGGGTGAAACATCGGCATACTCTGCCAGTTTTTCCTGTGTCATTTTCTTTTTGGTTCGGTACAGTCTGATATACTTTCCGATAGAATCAATATTCATACATAGCTCCATTCCTTAACTGTGGGTATAATAGACTTACCAATAGTATAACATGTCCGATAAAAAATTAATTTACCAAATGTTGGCTGTATTAACTATAGGTTAATTTGTCTGCTTTTCCCGTTGTTGGTCCTTTTTGCTATCATAATAGATATGACTAAGAATAGTCAATTCACTTTTAAGAAAGGGTATTTATTATGAAAAAGATGCTATGTATCGCAATGATCGCAGTCCTGACAGCTGTATCGAGCAGCTGTGGAAAAAGCGAGACCCCTGTTGCTGTAACAACAGCGGCACAACCGACCAAAACCTATCCGGAGCTTAACTTTCACGATACCGATTGGGCGGATAACAGCTTCAACGAAGCTGTAAACAAGTATTCCGAGTACACGGAGACCGACATTATGGGAATGGCTTCCGCTTGCGCGAAAGGTGTAGCGAAAGCCAAAAACTGCACCTTTGAGGAGGCTTGGGATGCTTCATACTCCGTTGTGGCGGAGCTGACCGAATGCAGCAAGAAAATGAGAGATATGCTCATTCTCGGTTCGGCTACATGGAGCGTATCGGATAAAGAGCTTGCCCTTGAGACAGGCGCAAGGCTTCTGGAGCTAAATAAGGAAATAAATGACTATATTTCCGTGTCTGAGACCTCGGTGGAAAGCGAGATCCTTACTATTATGAGCGAAAAAGCAGCCGAAGTATCCGAAACGGAGCCGCCGGAACCCGAGCCGGTAACAGTGGACTGGAACGATGAAGGTCTTATAAACAACATAAAGGCATTTGCCGGATATGATGAGATGAAGCTGTCACAGACCGCCTCGCTTTATACAAGAGGTCTTGCGGCTGTAAGCGGTCTTTCCGAAAGCGAAGTCGCGGAGGAAGCCTTCTACGCCGTGAAAAATGCTAAAGAAAACGCCGATATGGTATCAAAGATGCTGCCGTTCAGAGATAGCTGGACACCCGAGCTTGAAACGGCTTTATCCGGATATGCTGCCGCCTTTATGACATTTGCGGAGACATTCGGTGAGTATGCTTCACTTGTTCGGAACGAAGCTGTACAAACAGCCGAAGCCGATGAACCTGAACAGACGACCGAGCCTCTGCCTCCGGTTCCGGAGACAGAGACTGCACCGGTTCCGTGACCGTTCTGATATGCCGAAAATCTTGACATTGCCGGGACTATATGCTATAATATAGCCTCTCAATGGCTGATCATATGCCGGATAAGACGGTACCGCCGTTTTACCCGGTTCTTTATATGGAGGACGAATGAAAAAACAACGATTTTACGTAAGGTGCGATACTTTCGAAGCTGCTGAAATTTATGCTGCCAGTTCTGTTCGCTATGTTTTTGCAGGCTATGTACGGTGCGGTCGATCTGTCGGGCAGTTCACACCACAGCCGATTGTAATACAGAATTATTGGGTGAATGTCGAACAAATTATCCAAATAAATATGTTATAAAACGAATAGCCAACAGCTATAAGCTGTGCCATTTGAATCCATTATCATATAAAAGCGTATTGTGTAATAGTTTTGGGAATGTCTTTTTATAGATTTAATTATAATCTGTATCCTGCAAATAATGATTAAACTTGGCAATTTCTTCAGATCTGTGAGATGTCCGCGGAAATATCTGTGAAAATCCATTCTTTTGCAGTTTTTCGAGATAACCATATATCTCATCATCACAGTATGATGATGACGTTTTTTTCGTAATGCACATTCCAATAGAGAGAATTCTTCTTCCAAAGATGTATCAAATACACCTTGGTCATCGGTGTTGACAGAAACAAACAGCGGTTTATTTCCTATAATGCTCCTGACCGGATAAAAAGTAAATATGGGATGCTGTTCGTACCTATCAAAGGGCCCAATTAGAATATTTGACGAAGGATTACACTCTATATATATGTGTTTTTCCGCAATTTCTTTTTGCATACCCAACTGGATATCTTCTGCCAATCGAATATAATCATCACATATTTCCACATCTTCGCAAAGCTCTCCGATTCTTCTGACTTTTAGGTCATAGTGATTGTTGTTATGTCAACACAAGTTGAAACAATGTATAGGTAGATTTCGGCTTGCGTATATTATAATTATATGTAGGTGGTGATACGAATGATTGATGCAGACTTCATATCGGACCGGATAGCAAAGCTGAGGACGGAGAAGAATATATCCGCACGGGATATGAGCCTGAGCTTAGGTCAAAGTCAAAGCTATATCAACAATATCGAAAACAAGAAGGCTCTGCCCTCAATGCAGATGTTCCTCTATATCTGCGAGTTCCTCGGTGTTGAGCCAAAGGACTTCTTTGAGGAAGATGTTACAAGCCCCGGCACATTGAATGAAGCTGTTGCAACATTCAAGTCCCTGTCCCCGAAACAGCTTGAAATGCTGATAGCGATTGCAAAAGAAATGAAGTAAGGCGGTTCTACGGAGCCGCCTTTTCGTTTTGCCCGTAAAATCCTCAGTGAAATATATAGATTTTTCATTGTCGAATCATTGACTATTTGTGCAGATTGTGCTATAATATAATCGATGACACCTTGCGTTATGTGAGGTACTTGGAGGTTTACAATGATAACTGGTGTCATTAAGAATAAGATAGATAAAATATGGACTGATATATGGGCTGGCGGTATCACCAATCCGTTGACGGTCATTGAACAGCTCACTTATCTGATGTTTATACGCTCCCTCGATGAAAAAGAGCTTGAAAACGAAGAATTTGCCAATATGACGGGCAATACTGCCGATCTGATATTTCCGCAATCGGAGATCGGACAGGCTATGCGTTGGAGCAAATTCAAGGACAAGGATGCTCGTGATATTTTCAGCATTATCTCGAAATACGCCTTTCCTGCGGTAAAGAAAATGAAGTACGGCAAGCTCCCCGATTTTGACGATAAGGGTGAGCTGATAGAAATTGCAGACCGTGAGGACGGTGAACAGGAACAGTCAGCTTTCACTCGATACATGGATAGTGCCGTGTTCGTTATCCCTAATCCGCAGGTGTTGCAGAAAATCATCACGGGGCTTGACGATCTCTATGAGCATGATATAGCTGACCTCGATATGCAGGGTGATCTGTATGAGTATATGCTCGGTAAGCTCTCTACGGCAGGTCAAAACGGACAGTTCCGTACTCCGAAACATATCCGTGAGATGATGGTGGAGCTGGTTGCACCCACTCCCGATGATGTGATATGCGATCCTGCCTGCGGTACAGCCGGATTTCTCGTTTCCGCCGCTGAATATATCCGCAAGCATTATGAGGATACCATGACCGATGAGCAATGGGCTGACTTTGCTACAAAGACCTTTACGGGCTACGATACCGACCAAACAATGCTCCGTATCTCGGCTATGAACCTGATGCTTCACTCTATCACCAATCCCGATATTGACTACAAGGACAGCGTTTCAAAGCAGAACAGTGTTAGCGGTAAATATACGGTCTGCCTTGCAATTATCTGGACTATATAAACAATGAGTATTTCAGGTTTTTACAAACAGAGCTATCCTTCGTCTGCATAATTGCATATAATCATAGTATTATTGGGCTGTCAAGACCGCGTATGCGTTCATTTTAGCCTTGACAGCCCAATAATACTATGATAAAATCACCAGCTGCAGGCGGAGGAAGATAATAACATGACACATAACACAGTCCAGATAATGGGCAATCCGCCGTTCAAGGGTTCTGTTGATGCGGAGAGTATCAACGACAACCTGAAAGCTGTCACAAACACGAAAAAGACGGAACTGCTGTTCCTTGCACTGTTCCTGCGTCTGCTGCAAAAGGGCGGCAGATGTGCTTGTATCGTGCCTGACGGTGTGCTGTTCGGTTCATCTAATGCACACAAGTCTATCCGCAAGGAACTTATAGAAAATCATCAGCTCAAAGCCGTTATTTCCATGCCCAGCGGTGTTTTCAAGCCCTATGCAGGAGTTTCAACGGCGGTGCTGGTGTTCGTCAAGACCGATGCAGGCGGAACGGATAACGTGTGGTTCTATGATATGAGGGCGGACGGCTTCTCACTCGATGATAAGCGTTCGGAGATCGCTGAGAACGATATTCCCGATATTATCGCCCGATTCCACAACCCTGATGGTGAACGTAACAGGGAGCGCACGGAGCAGAGCTTTTTCGTGCCGAAGCAGGAGATCGTGGACAACGACTATGACCTGTCTATCAACAAGTACAAGAAAACCGAATATGTGGCGGTGGAATATCCTCCCACAAGCGAGATCATGGCAGACCTTGACGGGCTTTACAAGGAACTCGGCGGTGTGCTGTCGGCGTTGTGGGGATTGTTGAATGAGTAAAAATCGAATTATTCCTTTGTCTGAAATTGGAGAAATAATAACAGGAAACACACCTAAGACTTCCGATACAGAAAACTACGAATCTAATGATATCCCTTTTTTGAAACCAAGTGATTTTAGTACAGATAATATTGATTTATTTGATACTGAATTCTATATATCTGAAAAGGCACGAAATAAAGCAAGAGTTTTGCCCGTTGGAAGTATTGTTGTAACGTGCATAGGGATAATTGGAAAAACTAAAATTACTCAAAAAGAATGTGCGTTCAATCAACAAATAAACGCAATTATTCCTTTTGATGGGAATAACAATCGTTATATTGCGTATGCAATATCTTTTCAAAAAGAGTTATTACAGACAAAAGCAAATGTCGCAGTAGTTCCTAAATAAAACTGAGTTTTCAAAAGTATCTATACCTCTCCCGCCCCTCGAAGCCCAGCGCCAAATCGCCGCCAACCTCGACAAAGTAACCCACACAATAAACCTCTGCAACGCTATCATTGAAAAGCTCGACCTGCTTGTCAAATCACGGTTTGTGGAGATGTTTGGGGAGCCGATTGATAATCTAATGGGCTGGGAAGTTAAAACACTGAAAGAATTGTCAACTTTAATTACGAATGGAAATACACCTAAAGGCGGTAGTGAAAACTATGTAGAAAGTGGTATAGCTTTTTTGCGTAGTCAAAATGTATGGCGAAATAGAATTGACCTCTCTGATGTTGCTTACATAGATGAAGAAACTCATCATAAAATGAAAAAAAGTATCGTCAATCACAAGGATATTCTTATCACAAAAACAGGAAGAATTAATACTGAAAACAGTAGTTTAGGAAGAGCTGCTCTATACTTGGGAGAGGACGGTTCTGCAAATATTAACGGACACGTTTATCTTGTTAGATTAAACAGTTCCGTTGTTCCAGAATACGTTGTAACAATTCTTACTGGAGAAGCGTACAGAAAATATATTCGTAAAGTATGTGTAGGTGGAATTGATAAACGATAGATAAATTTAGATCAGGTTGAAGATTTCCCTATTATTTTGCCTCCCAAAGAACAACAGCAACAGTTCGCTGATTTCTCCAATCAAATTGACAAATCGAAATTGGCAGTCAAGCAGGTGCTTGAAAAGGCAGAAACGCTGAAAAAGGCACTGATGCAGGAGTATTTTGGGTGATTAATAATCGAAAATGAAACTAAATGAACAAATGGATTCTATAATACATGGAGGATAAAATGAAAGATTTGTTTAAACGTTTAGAAAATGCAGCTTCGAATAAGATTCTTGAACCAAGAGAAATTTTTATGTCCTTGCCAGCAAAGGATCCTTGTTATCAGTATTCGAGAGATGTACAATCTGACGTATGGAAAAAATGGTTTGAACAAAGGGATGCAAAGAATACAATTATCAAAATGAATACAGGAAGTGGAAAGACAGTAGTTGGTCTTATGATCCTGAAAAGCTGCTTGAATGAAGGAAAAGGTCCCGCTGTATATGTAGTTCCTGATCATTTTCTTGAACGACAAGTATTGCTTGAAGCAAAAAAACTTGGCATAAAGGCGACAACAGACAGAGATGATTATTATTATACAGAATGTCAGTCGATATTAATTATGCCTATTCAGTCCCTTGTTAATGGAAGAAGTGCTTTTGGGATTAATAAACAAAAAGCGTATCCAATAGGTAGCATTGTAATTGATGATGTTCACGCTTGCTTGGATACGATTTCATCTCAGTTTATGCTAAAGATTCCATATACCCATGATCTCTATAATGAGCTAGTTGAAGAATTCAGAAGTAGTTTATCTGAATATGGCGCTTTTAAGTTCAATGAAATAGTTGAAAGAAACTATCCGAATGAGCAAATGTTGATACCATTTTGGATATGGCAGCAAAAACATACAGAGGTTTATAAAATTATTCAAAAATATGAAAATGATGAGGAAACAAATAAATTTGTGTTTTTTTCACTGCCGTTATTAAAAGAGAGTTTCTCAACATGTAATTGTATTTTGACATCCCGGTATATTGAAATAACTCCAAAAGGAATTCCGATTGACTTGATTTCCAGCTTTGAATCCGCAAAACGTCGTATTTTTATGAGTGCAACTCTTGCTGATGATAGTGTGTTTGTTTCAACAATTGGTTTGAATGAGAATGAAATTGGCTCAATTATTACTCCTGAAAAAGCAAATGATGTTGGAGATAGGCTTCTTCTATTTCCTAAGCATTTAAACAACGCAATTACAGATGAAGAAATAAAAAATAACATTGTAAGAATATCAAAACAGTATAATGTAGTCGTTATTGTTCCTTCTTCAGATAGAGCTGAATTCTGGAGGGATAGTGCAAATTATATTGTAAATAAAGATAATATTTCAGATGTTGTTGATAAGCTAAAGAATGGGCATGTAGGACTTGTTATTTTGATTAATCGTTATGATGGTGTCGATTTACCTAACGATGCATGTCGAATGCTTGTGATTGATAGCTTACCTCCATTAAGAAATGAGTATGATAAGTATTTACATAGCATAAATGCTAATCGTGAAATCTATGTTCGAGAGCAGATTCAGCGAATAGAACAAGGTATGGGAAGAGGGGTTCGCTCACCTGGAGACTCCTGTTGCGTGGTTTATATGGGAGATAATTTGGCAGATGTTCTTTTGCGTCAAAAAGGTTATTCTTACTTTAGTCAAGCGACAATTGCACAGTTTGAATTATCTAAAAATGTTTGGGCTCTCGTAAAGGAGGACAATGAATCTCCAACAGTTGAAGAAGTTTTTGAGATAGCGAATTATTCTTTAGAACGTAATACTGAATGGATTAAAAAAAGCCGTGAAACACTATCTACTGTGGCATACTCTTCTGTTGCTAAAATCAACCCTATTAGTATTTCTTTAAGAAAAGCTTATGAAGCTTACCGAAAGGGAATGACTACAGATGCGATAAAAGAAATGGATAAAATAATTAATTCTGTTGATGATAGTGATTCCAAGGGATATCTCATGCAGGTAAAAGCTGAATATACTAATTTGCATGATGCTTCTAAAGCACAACAAATTCTAAGTTCAGCAAAAAAAGAAAGCATACGTGTACTCACACCAATTGTTGGAATACAGTATGACAAGGTCATCAATAATGCTACACAGCCCAAAGCTATTAATGACTATCTTACATCAAACTTTAAGGATTCTAATGAATTCTTATTGTTTTTGCAAGGCGTTCTTGAAAGATTAAATTTCTCTGCCGATGCTAACACTTTTGAGCAGTCCATAAAAGAACTTGGTATAATACTTGGTTTTAAATCAACTCGTCCTGATCAAGAGACTAACGGAGCAGGACCTGATAATCTTTGGGCTGTTGGAAATAATCATTATTGGGTTATTGAGTGTAAAAATGAAGCAGTATCAGAGACAATATGCAAAGAATACTGTAATCAACTAGGTGGTTCGATTCGATGGTTACATAAGAATTATGGTGATGATTGCAAATGTACACCGATATTGATTCATAATGCAGATAGAATAGACGAATTAGCAAGCGCTGTTGAAGGAATGCGTGTTATTACAAATGAAGAATTGAATAAATTGAAGGCGAATGTTAGAGAATTTGGTACTTCATTATCAAGCATTTCTAATTGGGGAGATGAACAAGCATTAAACCAGCTTCTAATGATTTGTAAGTTGAAAAAAGATAATTTCCTTGAATATTATTCTAAGAATACAAAATAGTTATATTAATTCATAATTTGCTTGATAACGAACAATGTCAATCGGCGAAAAAACAGTGATAATACAGAAATAGTTTTTGGCTTATACAAGCCGGAGCAGGACGTTGGTACACTAAAATCAAATGAGGTGTACCAAATGAAAGAACAAATTATACTTAACATTACACAGGAAATGCTCCCTTACCTCGATAATGCCCAGCTTTTACAGCTTCAAAAGGTATTGGAGCGTAACCTGTGGAATGTGGAAATCACGCAAAACAGCGATAAAGCAGATATGTCAGGATTGGGCAACGGAGAGCTGCTGACTGCTTTTATAAATGCTAAGAGGATAGAGGGGTGCAGCGAAAAAACACTGAAATACTATCAATCCACTATCAACAAGATGCTTTCAGATACCGAAAAGCATATCACGCATATTACAACTGATGATCTGAGGGAGTACCTTGCGGAGTGCCGAACGCAACACCTTAACAACAAATATTAGTAAAGTTTGGACGGTTGGTTTTACAATAAAACCGAAAGGACGATACTAAAATGATTGATGAGATTTACAACAGCCGACAGAGTGAGATCAAGACCTGTCATACCTCTGACGAGTGGAAACAGACCGCTATCAGCACTCTGAGAACTCTTTGGCCGATGTTAGGTATTGTGAAAAGTGCTTACTGTGTATATAATCAAGTTCTAACAAGTTCGACAAACACCGGCTTCACGCTACTTTTTACAGTACGACATAAATAAAAAGGACATATAACCTACAATATTTCATAGGCTATATGTCCTTTATTCTAATTAATTATAAGAGTATCACTAAAAACAAGAATATTGAAATGAAAGTCATAACTGACTCATTGAATACAAAAAAGCAGACAATATCTTGCCAGTGAAAAAATATGGCATTTTACCACACACTCTTCATCTACCTTCATTCTTCTGCTGAATCATTACCTACAGGCTCAAGTCCCTTCTCCTCATACCAATCAGGAGGAACGAGTTTCAATCCTGTGTATTTCCAGTCCTCGATGGTCTCAGCAATAAATTCGGCATCATCCAATTTAGCATGATCGACCACAATTACCTGCATCTTCCCATCTAGTTCAGCCACACGTTCCCTAATGAAACTAAACGCCTTGGTGACCGCCTGGATATCCATGTCCTCATCAGCAGTAGAACCTTCTGGAAAATACACCTGTGAAGGCTGGTCCAAGTACAGAAAATTAGGAACAGGACGATTATTGTTAACGAAATACTTGTGCAATCCTAACATGGTAATAAGATGTGAACCCAGCCAGTTAGCACCGCTTCCCATTTCCTTTAGTGGAATAGGCCTACTATGATCAACAACAACAGTCACTTTACCCATATCAAGCCTATATGGAGAACCCGCATATTCCATCTCTAGTTCTTTGGCCCATGCCGTCATATCATTTTGTATAACAGAAAGTGAGGACGCTACGCGATCCTTAACTGAATCATTGCTTAAGATTGCATCAATTTCAGCGATCCTACACTCCAACTCTCTTATTCTTCTCTTTGCCTCTGTCATATCATCCGCTAACTCTACGTTTTCAAGCCAGTAGCTGATTCTGCCGAAAACTTTGGCTCGCCTATCATTCAAATCCCGGATGCGGTCTGCATCCTGCATTTGCGTATAGGTTCCCTCTATCTCAGCCTTGATGATGCCAATTTCGTCCTTTAAGGCGCCTACTTTCTCTTCCTGTTGATCAATGAAGCGTCGCAACTGTGGGCGTTCTTTTTCAACACGATTGATAGACTGATCAAGCGTGAGAATAGACTCTTTCAACTTAGTAACTCCTGGAGGTTCTAGCTTCAAATCCCCAGAGCAAAAGGGACATTTTCCAGGGGTGAAGTCAATTTTCTCAAATAACCCTATTGACTCCAATCTGACTTTCTGATGCTCCAACTCTCCTTTGAATCCTGATGCATCTGCCAAATATGACCGTGCCTCATTTATACTGTCTTGAAGATCACTAAGCTCATCTTCTTTTTCTCTCAGTTTTGTCTGTAGAGTGGACAGATGATCCATGGAGCCGGAAGGAACTCTCTGTGTAACAAGTTGAATATCCTTAAGGGCAGCATAAAGTGCATTGAAATCGTTCTTATCCAAATCATCAGTATCGTTAAAAAGACCAACGGCCTCTGCTTCTATCAATAAGGATATTGCCTTTTCAGAACCAGATCCTGTTATTGATTCTGCTTCAGCTACTTTCCTTGTCAGCATCCTCAACTCACGATCCTTAGCACGCCGCTCCGTAGCCAGTAAAACCGCATTTTCATCTACTGCGCCAAGAAAATATGGCAGGGTGTCCCTAATTGCGTTTGTAATAGGAAGACCCTCGCTCTGCCTATGGAACAGATGGTTTCTTGCTGTAACCTCGTCCTGGCTTTGAAAGCAGTAAAACAAAGCATGGCGTATATTTGCCTCCAAAGGGTCCCTGCTTTCATCATCTTCCGTCATATGGATATTTTCAGAAATCCCAATCTGATTTGTTAGGAGTTCTTCTATGCCATCAGTGTTCGTGTTGGAAGTAAAATTTGCATTTTCAGGAGACTCAATATCAGTTCCAACTTCATAGTAGCAAAATGAAGTCGATTGTCTTCCCGGATCAGGATTCTTTCTCGCAACAAATATTCTGTTGGAATCAAACTGTAAAAGCAGTCCATACCACTCAACATTATCACGCACTACACCGACAGCAATATTGCAGCTGCTACCGCCCATGCAGTATTCTATAATATCTCCAACAGCTGATTTCCCGGCTTTCGATTCACCAGGAATAATATTCACTTTTCCAGGGTTAAAAGAAAGTGTGCGTTTCTTCCCGTTCTTTCCATAAAGAACCAGTTCTAAAATCTGCATCACGGTCTCACCCCCAAACTTACATATATCGTTTCAACTTTTCCAGCACCTGCAAACCACCGACCTACATGTTCGGCTTTATTCAAGCACTCTGTCACCTCTGGATCTGTGTGCTTAGTCTTGCTTAGCGTTCCGGCTATGATTTCCTTAGTCAGTTCCCCATTGTCAGTAAGCTTAATGAAGCCAGTCTGAATCATAAACTCGACCGCTTCATTTGTAATCTCAACAAGATCACTTGCCCTCCTGCCAAAGTTGAAAACAAGTTCTTGGTGTCTCTGTACCCAATTTACCAACTGTGTTCGGCTATTAATCTTCCCACGTATCGATTGTGGTAAAACCAACGGCAAGATGAGATAGACAAGTGGAAACGGGAAGTCTCTTTTTGTATTTTTTTGATATTCAGCAACCGTTCCGTAAATCAATCTTCCACAAAACGCAGGATTGAGGAGATTCTTTACTTCGTCCGGTCTGTATTTCCAAGCTCTCATTCCTGACCCTTCCCTTCCAAAAGGTGTTTTAGTTTCTCAAAAAAATCTATATGCCAACCGATCGTTAAACTGTTTGCAAGATGATGATACGTCCCCCGCATGACATATGAAGCATCAACGCCTTGACGAATCCGAATATCCTGTTCTATAACTCTACTGAATAATTTTTTCCCAGCCTTTATCTTCTCTTGCTCTGTCGGAGTAACATAATCCTTGAGATCTTCCTGCATCTGAGCAAATGCGTGTTCCCAGGCATCAGCTAGGCGATGCTCATATGTATCTAGCTCGTTCGCGTACACCAGTCCCTGACGAAGCCAGCTTGACCGCTGCATAGATGCCTTATAATAATCTTTTAGAGCGAGGCGTAATGTCGCACTTTGATATTGTAGCAATCTGAGCTGTTCCAGAAATACACGATCCTTTGGATCAAGTTTCGCTTCTTCCACCTCTTCCAAATCCCAGAATTCTATTGGAAGATTATTGTCATCATATTGACGGGTAATCTCATAAATCTTTGCCTGCAATTGACGCTGTGTGGTAATGGTTGGATCGGTTGAGGACAACGCTTTAATACACTGCTGAAACCACCAGCCTTCAATTCGTTCGGTAGCCAGCGGAACATGCTCAGGTCTACAAGAATAGCGAATCTGCTTCTGTATATCCTTCTCGATATCAACAATATAACTAGAGGAAGAAATGATACATATTCGTTTAATCAGCTGGAATAGAATTAAATCATCTATTTTGTTAAATTTGTCATAATAAGGCAAATTGGTCTGATTATCCGAATTCTCTGCTACAGCCTTGAGTTTCTCAAAAGCTGCCTGATAGTTCTTCGTTTGAATCAACTCAGTAGCTGAACTGTCCGGTGTTGCAGCTGTTGTGATAATCACAAAGTCGGTGTGGTCAAGAAGCGTATTGTCAATTGCTATCGCATCGAGCCACACGTTCAAGGTCCTCCACAAATCCGTAGATGAATCTGTAAGGCTTGCCGGTTTTGTATGATGTTTTGCCTGTATAAGCTGAACTGGCGCGCCATTCCGGTCAAATGCAATATCATCAAACTTCTCAATAGAAATCTGATAGCTCGGTTCATCACTCTCCATAAGGAGGTTCAAAGCATAGCGCACCTGATACAGATATCCAAGCATTTGACCTGCTGCATTATGTGATGTCATGGCGAGCCTCCTTTCTTAAATTTCCATGTGATTTAGGATGCGATTCCTATATATCTATAGAATGCATCTCTTTTTAAGTTATAATTTTGAGCAATATATTTCAACAACTTTGTATCAGCTAATTCATAATTCAACTTCCGCTCACTGATATTAGGACATCGATCATATTACCAAATTATTACATACCAACCAGCAGTTGTCCATCCGTAGGCATGTAATGCAGTACAGTCTGGCTGTGCATTACATTAGGCACTTCCATAGTTGGCACCGTGAATATGTTGGCAAATGAAAAGACGATTTTTGAGCGGGATAAACGACCTGCTGAATAATTCTAAAAACTCCAATGGTCATAAATCATTTAAATAAAGAACTGCATTTACCGATTTTGTAGATATTATCCAACGTTATTTGACGCATCTGCGTCCATGAGTGAACTTAGCAAAGTGATAATCATCAGATAAATAAGGAAATGATTTCCAACTCATTTCTTTTATAGCCACAACTGCTGCTCATTACTGTAACATTGTTTTTTACCACATCATTTGTTACAAGAATCTTTATTTGCCTGCTTTTTAACAATTCAAGTGTTTGTTTATTGGGATGAGGATCAGGAGATGACCCAAAGTGACCATTATCATGAGAAATTATGGCAATCTTAGGAGATATTTTGTCTATAATCCTGCCGTTAATGTTATGCTTGCTTCCGTGATGAGGTATTTTAAGATAATCAGCTGATATGTCTACTCCGGAATCTATCAGTCTGTAAAAAACCTTTTTGCTGGCATCGCCTGTATGAAGCATGGTTTTATCGTGAAAATTCGTTTTCAAAACAGTGCAAACATCGTGCGAGCTTTTTAAAAATTTTGAATAAACTTTTTTCATTCTTTGACGATTGCTGTTGGCGTTGAAAGCTCTTAATAAATGAAGATTATCGATAATAAAGCTAAATACGAAATTGAACTTTGAAGACAAAACATCAGGAGTCAATACTTCACGATCATCTCTATTGGGAAATAAAAAGTGATCTATATATGACTGAGAATCAACATTCATGCCATTTCCAATAATATGTGCTCTGATATATAATACCATCTCATCGGCGAACGATTCAATAAACAACTCTCTCATCAAATCAAAAAGCTCTGCATGACGCACATTATCCATTATGTCATAGGTAGCTGCTTGCAAAGGAGGATTTAAACATTTTATATGATCATAAAAATCTCTACCCTCATACGCAAAAGACAATATAGGAGCAGAGTCGTTTAATCTGGTGAGTGATACGATATCAGCTTGTCTGCGAACAATATCTTTCAGTTCGCTTATAAATTCTCCGCAGTCGCTTGAAGTATTAATTCCCTTCAATGAAAGTATTGCTCTTGCGATAAGAATAATTTCATTTTGGTACAGCGGAACGGTGATCTCCTTGATTTGATTCAGTCTTCCGCCAAAAAAGCGAAAACCACCCAAATGGTCTCTGTGATGATGACTGAAAAAAATATGCAGATTATCCGTTTGTCTTATTATCTTCGTAATGTCACAATCATCGGAGCCAAGGTCAATTACCAGCTTTTTGCCACAGAATCTACACTCGTCACCTGGCTTTATGATGACACAATCTCCCTGTCCAGCATTAATCACATTGTATGTAGTCATAATTTCCTCCTGTATCATATTATTGGCATATTATTTCTGATTGTCTAACTTAAAAATTCTATTAATATATTTGTTTCATAATTGCCTCATTTATTACTATGTCAAAGTCAATAAACATAATTTGACAGTTATTTCAAAATCTATTGTCTGTAAACGGAAAAATAATAAAACACTCAATAAAGAAAAAACATTCTTTTTCATAATATAAATCCATTAAACACGATTTATCAACAAGTGATAACTATTTATTATCGCATGTAGGGGTGGGTGTTTTGAATACAAGAGAAAGAATAATGAATATGACGCCAGAACAATTTGAGCAAGAATGCGTAGATCTTTTAAGGTATATGAAACCAAATCCTTATAAAATTACGGGAACAAGGTATGTAAAAGACGGAGGAAAAGATATTAGAGGTTCTGTTGATAATGTTCCATATGAAATCTGGGCAGAGTGTAAAAAGCATAAGCGTTCTTTAGGTTTAGATGACATTTCTAAAAATGTTGTACTTGTTATATCGAATAAGGTTAATGAGCTGTGGTTTTTTTCGACTTCAGATATTACCCTAAATGCCCAAAGAAATATAAACATCGTTGCTGAAAAGTATGGTTTTTTAGTATCTTATCATTATGGCGAAATTTTATTTCAACTAATAGATAATATGAATTTTAAAAAGAGCATTAACAAAGCGGTGGATGATCATAAGGAGTTAGGGATTAAACACTTTCTAACAACATATAAAAACGCTGAAAAATACAATGAAACCAATACTCTTGTATTAACAAGAGATAATACTTTTTATATTGATATGTTTCTTCATAACAATACAGCAGAAACGCTTAAGAATATCCACATTGGCTTTTTAAATAATAATGAAATGATAATTAAAATTCGTTCTTCAGATAATGATTTTAATATGTATCCATATACTGATAGATTTATTAGAATAAAAGGCGAAGTACTTAACAGCAGACATATTCATAGAATTCCGATCTTTATTATTAATTATGAATCAATAGAAAAGAAGAAGAAAGAATCAATTAATTGTGGTATAGTAGATCCAACTAAGTTAATATATTTTCCGCTTATTGGACAACAACAGAACGATTTTATACTTGACAGAATTAATCCAATTATTCATGAAGAACGCCTTGATTCAAAGCTTGTTGATATACAAGGAGCATCAGGCAATGGAAAAAGTCGAATGATTAAAGAAATATGTGATATAGGGAGAAACAATAACTTTAGAATTATTCATTATGACTGCATGAAGAGAAAAGATATTTCAGTATTAAAATATCTACTATGTGAACTTTTTTATATTCCTTACAATAATGGGGATATAACTGCAACATCGCAAAGCATTTTAAGTGTATTAGAACAAAGAGGTTCTAATACAGATTTTGCCCAATATATTTATTCTTTTATTTTTAAATCCGTTTACGATAATGAAACACTTTATTATGTTAAGCAGTCTATTTTACATTTCCTTGTACATCCTTTATTTGGAGAAAAAATAATACTTGCGTTTGATAATATTCAAGAATTAAACATTCAGATGCTTGATATCTTAGAAGACATAATTGATGGGTTATACCAAAAAGCATCAGATTGTATTCTTTTAATATGTACAAATACTGAACTTATACCACAGAAAAACATAGAGAAAATAGATGAGTTATTAACAATATTTGAAACATATTCCGATAGTTTTCACGTTCAATACATTTGTAATGAAATGTCATTTGATGATGCTAAAGCATTGTATATGCATGCATTAAACACGGATAATCAATACTACATTTCTAAACTAATAGAAAAGTCCGGCCTAAGGCCATTTGATATAATTATGATAATAAAATATCTTCAAGATGAAAAAATCATAACTTTCCAGAGTATGTCAATTTGGTATGTTGAGGATTTTTCTAAATTAGACAAATTTCTAATTTCAATTCCGGCTTCTTCTGAAAGAGTATTAACAAAGAGATTTAATAAACAGAAAGAGAATCCGAAAAGCAGTTATTGGAGTACATTTCGTGTAGTTATTAAACTTATTCTTTATTTTGAAGGCTATTTGCCCATTCAATTTGTTGAATACATTGGTATAAATGAAGATGATCTTGAAACAATGTGCCACTCTCTTTTTATTAAATATGACGACGATAAACCAATGATATTATTCTTTCACGATAATATTAATCGTTTCTTTAAAAAACAAAAGTATTTTAAAATAGATATTAGTTTAGTTAATAAAATAAAGAGATGGATCAGTGATAATCCAAAAATCAATATTGATAATAAAGATACATTATTATATAAAGTATATATAGATTTGCTTGATTTTGATTCTGCAAAGGATTATGGTATAACTGCAGTTAAAAGAAACTATTCTCTTAGAAATTTTGATTTTGTATCTTATATTGGAAGAAATATACTATCAAATAGCAATTTGAAATTGACAATACAGAATAAATTTGAAATTATGTATATGATAGCTGATTCGGAAAGAGAACGTGTAAATCATGATAACGGATCAATAATGTTTTATGATTCATTTAAACTATTACATGAGAATTCTTTGAACATCGATCTTTCTGATAAAGAATATAATAAATATATGCATGACTGTGTAAACTCTCAAATTAACGCCTCAAAGCCTATTAAAGCACTTGAAATTTTAAAAGAGTTTGAAAACAGTTCAACACTTGACGATTTCTATAGGTTTATTATTTTTAATAGATATTCTGTTGCATATTTAGCTTTAGGTAATGTAACAGAAGCTGAAAATAATATAAAATCAGCATTAAAGCTTGCAGAAAAAATGTGTAGCAACAATCTGATTAGCATTTCTTATTCAGATTTTGCATTTATACATTTAAATTATTACGAAGACGCTAACATGGTTAGAGCTTATTTCAGGGAAGCTATCAAAAATATTGGAAATTCAGAAGATTCAAACAGAGATGTCGAATTATTCCAACAAGAAGCACTTTGTTATTGTTTAGATGGAAATCAAGATCAAGCCTTAGTATGTGTAAATAAATCTATTGAATTGGGCGAACAAATACGGAATACATTTTTGGTGATAAAAGCTATAACATTAAAAGGAATTATTTACGCATATAAACAAGACTTTAAAGGATCCTTAGATTCATTGAATAGTGCAATTGTAAAATGCGATGAAAATCGCAGCATTGTCGGAAAAATTAAAATTTTTACAAATATGGCCGCAATATGTATTTTGCAAAACAACGAAAAAGATGGTATAGAATATGTGGATATTGCTATGAAGTTGTTTAGAAAGAGCGAGTTATCACTTATCAAACATAGACCATTATTTTATAACTATATTACACTTTATTCAAAAATAAAGCCATATGAATTCTTGTACAAAGAATTAGTAGTTCAGAACGATGAAAAAATTCTAAGATTTTTAGATTATACTTATAATAATATAAGTTCAATTAATGAAAGCTTCGGTGTACTTAAAAACGGGAACGCCGTTTTCAGCTATTGATATTAAACACACTAGATGTTTATGCATTCTTGTGGGCATAATAAGGTATTTCCATTTTTATCTATGATCATATCATTACAAGCTCTGTTTTTAAACCAAAATGCATTTTCTAATAGGGATCTATAGTCATCAACAAAATAGATTATAGATATGTTAGTCCTGCAGATATCCCACGAAAGATAATCATTAATGAATATTTTATTTAGCATATCCTTATTTTTCAGATCATATTTCTGAATAAAAGTTGTTTTAAAAACAGTTGAAATTATTTTAAAATAATCATTTCTAAATAATGAATTGCTAAAGCTAGCTAAAATAGAACTCCCCCCTATGTTGTTTTTTTCTGCTGCAGTAAGTATGCTTGCCAATATCTCTAATGTGTTTTCTGACAGATTATTCCCCCATTTTTTGAATAACCATGCTTTAGAATCCTGTCGGGAAGGTAAAACTCTAATATTCCCGGAAACATGACCGCGATGATAAACTATCGATTTTGTAGAAATACTATTTGTTTTTCCAGACAGATAAATTCTATATGTGAGATCAAGATCGTTGTCGGCATTAAAAAAAGTTTCATCCTGCCCTTGTATTTCCTCATATAAGCTTTTTTTCATTAGTAAACAGCCTGATGTCACCATACAAAAATTCCGATCAACATCTGAAAAAGCATCTAATTTTCCGTGACGCTTATATAAAATAATATCTACACCATGTATTCCGACGCCATAACCAAACAGCCTCCCTGTATCCGCCTCGATAATTTTAGATGATACAGAACCGGGATTAGACTGCATATTATATGTATATATTAATTCATTCAGCCAATGTTTCTGTGGGATAATATCACAATCCAATAAAACAATATACTCATATTTTGCTAGTTTTACACCTACATTACACGCGGCTGAATAACCTTTGTTTTGTATCATATTATGTATTGTCAAGTCACATGACCTAAAAAATAATTGATAAGTTTCAGATAAACTCTCACATGGATTATCATTTATTATCAAAATTTCAATATTACCATCTATAGTTGTATTGTCTAGAATGCTTCTAATGCACAAGTTCAAAATATTAATGCCTTTATAAAATGTAATGATAATTGATACATTCACTTTCTATTCCTCACTTTTCTAATTAATAGATTTGCTAAGGAACTAATTCTATCCTTACTGTACTCGTCCGCTCTTTCAGCAAAACACATTATTTTATTATACCATTTAATAATATCGGTCTCATTGAATGTACAGTTATTTTCGGATGGCAAGTATAAGGCACAATGTATTTCAAATTCTCTTTCTGTAAGTATTAGCCCTTCAGATTTCAAAAAACGTCTGATAATTAATTTAGCATTATTTTTCTGCGTTTCTTTATACTTTACACTTACAGAATCGTTATGGATTCTGTAAATATGCAAGCATTTGTTTATATTTGCATATTTAGCTTGATGGCAATAATTACAATAAAGTTCCAAATCTTCTGCATAAATGGCACTGTTGTTATATTTCAATGAACAGTTATGAACAAATGAACCTCTCATCATAATTGTTGGGTGTGCAAATGGTGTTCGCCCGAATAGCATATCAGCCTTTATTTCAGAGTTATCTAAACAATACTTAGTATCAGAGACATTCTTTGAATCTTTTATTATATACATATTGCATCCACAAATAGAAATACCACTATTACTTTCCATAAATGTAATTTGCGTTTCAAATCTATTTAGTAAGCTTATATCATCACTATCCATTCTGGTGATATAGTCGCCTGAACTATTCAAAATACCTATATTAAGCGATTGGGAAATTCCAATATTATTTTTATTAGTAATAACCTTGATTCTATTATCTTTATAACTGTTTATTATGCTTAAGCTATTATCAGTAGAGCCATCATCGATTATTATAAACTCAAAATCCTCATAGGTTTGATTTAAAATACTTTCAATACTTTGAACTAGATATTTTTCGCTATTATATACTGGCATAATAACTGAAATTTTATACTTCAAAACACCCACCCCTACATGCGATAATAAATAGTTATCTTCGGTTTGTTACCTGTAGTATAATATGTACACACTCAGTGTACTTTATTATATCATATTTTATAGCTTTTGTCAATACCGCATACTGATTTGATCTTACTCCTGAATTCTTAATAATGCAGGAACGATATTGGTTACACGACCTTATTAACAAAGAGCTTTCATTGCATAAAAATCGATGATTTGGGAAGTAGAGTCTTCTAACTTGTCCAAAACTTATACAAAACCAATCATAGAATATATCCTATGATCGTTTTGGTTCATCATATTAAACCGTTATTCTTCAAAAGCGATATTTTGTGGGTTTATTCCAAGATCTACGGCAACGTCCTCGGATTTTGTGTAAAACTTTCCTTGATCAATATTCTCAGTGATATCAATTTCTCTGCCGTCAGCCATAACCGCTATTACTCTAATGACTTGAAACATACCTCCGGCACCGCAGTGTTCGGCTGTTTCAGTATCCTTCTCAATAAACAAACTTACAACATCAAAAGCATTAAAATTAATCATATTTAATCCTCCAATAGTTTACTTATATTGACATTCTGATAATAATATATCCAGTTATCTATAAATTGTTACTGCTACAATGCGCAACATTCCCTTTTCTTTCCTGAATGGACAAAATATTAAAATTGTATTATAATGTACATACAACTTATCAACAGGAGGTTCACCCATGATAGATTTATCGATACAGATCCCCGCATTTCTGAACTACTGTCGTAACAGAAAAGCTCTTAACGAAAAAACGCTTAGGGCATATGCCGTGGATCTGAAGCAATTCTCACAGTTCACAAACTATATATATGGCAAAAATGAAATCTGCGATTACATATCACATCTTCACAGAACGTTTAAGCCCAAAACTGTACGCAGGAAGATAGCTACGCTGAAGGCATTCACTCATTACCTTATGATTGAAGAGATTATAGAGATAAATCCCTTCAACAGGATTGAAACTTCATTCCGAGAACCGCTGCTTCTGCCGAAAACTATCCCACTAAACACTATAAAGGCTATCCTCGCATCTGCATACAACAGCTTGTCCGAGGTTTCTACCGTGTATCGACGAAAAACAGTTGTGCGTGATATAGCCGTTCTGGAGCTGCTGTTTGCGACCGGAGCGAGGGTATCCGAGATATGCTCACTTAAACCGGACGATATAAACGAGTCCGATCACACTGTAAAGTTTTACGGCAAGGGTTCAAAGGAGCGCATAATTCAGATTGAAAATAAAAGTGTGCGAAAAGCTGTCAAAGAATATTGCAGACTCTTCGCAGGAGACATACGGCTGTCCGGCTGCCTCTTTGTGAACCGTCTTCATAACCGTCTGTCGGAGCAGTCCGTCCGTTCAATGATAAACAAATACGCCGAAGCTGCCAAGAGTGATATTCATATCACACCGCATATGTTCCGCCATTCTTTCGCAACATTACTTCTCGAAGAAGATGTGGATATACGTTACATACAGAAGCTTCTCGGTCACAGCTCGATAACAACCACGCAGATCTACACCCATGTAGCTATGGCAAAGCAGAAAGAGATACTTTCAACCAAGCATCCCAGAAACAAAATTAAGATCTGATCACATTATTTTATGGCGCACATACTTGTTTGTCAATATCAAATTCCTATTTGGTGTGTTTAATTACCTGTTTGGAGATTGTTATAGGGACTTATACTTGTCGGTTTTCTGCATCGGTTACGTTTTTTTATATAATTATGAACTATTTTTCATATCCTTGAGTTCCCTGATTTTGCCTTTCACTATATAAGACTGAAAACCAGAAAAAAACAATACGGTCAAAACAAACAAATTTTAGCTATGCTTTTTGTGCGCAATTAACAATTTTTAATTCTGCTATTGTTTTTATGATAATTTCCATTTTAGAATATTCGTATTCTCTAATAATATCCTAAGTTGAGCAGTGATAATAGTCCGCAGTCACGAAATATAACATTTCCTTTACATTCATCATAATTTTCTGATGCTGATTATACAAAAAAATACAGCGTTGCCTCATTTCGAAGCAACGCTGTATTATAAACAACAAGATATCATCGCTTAAACTCATCGAATCTGTATTCCATACGGGAAATACGGTTATTTTCATCGAATGTGAACTGTACATATCCGCCGGAGTCCGTATCTCGTATTACAAGGGTAGTAAGCTCGGGATATTCGACAAATTCCGTTCCGAGTTGGTTGTTGATGTCTTCTACGGTATCTCCGAAACGGAGTTCCATGAACTTATAGTCTATCGGGAAAACAGCCGAGCTGTTTACCATTACCTCTATCGGGCGATGATCGTAGAATGTAAAGCTATCGCCGTTTTCCATTATGAATGAGTTCACGGTAGTATTGTCGTTTTTCTGCCATTCGTTGTCTGCCACAACAGCGTTTGAACTGCGTATAAGTGAAGCGAACTCGGAATAAGTATCGGCGGTAAGCATCGAATTATTGAAGGTCACGGGGATATAATTTATATGCCCCTTCTGATACTGCATACGATGTATGGTATCTTCGGATATCCCTTCGTTTGCCATAGAATTACGAGAGTCAAAAGTTATTGGAGCATCTGACTTAACAGAGAATTCCGAAACTTCATCATCAGGTGTTAGCACAGAAATTGTGTTTTTTTCTGTTTGAGCAGGGGAAGGTGATTCGTTAAGCGATTTATCTGCATCGCATCCGCTTATAATAATTAATGCAATCATCATAATTATATACTTTTGGGTTTTCATGTTTACATCACTCCGTTATACTGCGCTGCTTTTTGTGCAGCAAGATATTAGTTCCTTTGAAAAATCAAAGTCAACACCTTCATCATCGAGATCGTCAAGCATCTTTATCTGCTTTGCAAACAGCTCACTGTCCATTACAGCAAAGGGACCATTTGCCAGAAAAGGGTTCTGTTCCTTTTTCTGTGAATCATTGTCCTTAACTGCTTTTAACAAATCGGGATTCTTCGACAAGGTTTTCAGAGCCGACTGCTTCATTATCTTAACTTTAGAGACTTCAATGTCTATTCCCATTTCGTGAAGAATGCAGGAAATCTGAGGATCGGTATATGTTTTCCCAGTCGCTATTCCAAAAGAGTACTCTATAATGAGACGATGATCGCGCGGCAAATGTTTAATTGCTTTTGCCAGTGCTTTCTTTATTTCATTTTCCTCCACCTCACGTTCTATATTGACATTGCTTGTAAGATTTGATGATACATCATCGATATAGAGAGTATCGCCTATGTTGTTGGCAGTGATCGCATTATTGATAACCAGATATGAAAGACCGGTCTCAGCAGCAATCTGTTCTCTTGTAGGATGAGCGATACCACTGTTTTTCAGCTTGGTTTCGGCTTCCCTTATTATTCTTCCGAGTCTTGAAAAGTGATATGATGTTTTGTTGGTTTCTTCCATAATGGTCTGAGTTATAGCGCCCTTAATATAGTGAGTCGCAAATGTGCTGAAAACTGTTTTTCCGTTGAGATCATAATGCCTGATAGCGTCAAATATTCCGAATAAGCCTGCCTGTACTATGTCCTCAAAAAAAGAGGCGGAGTAATAAGTTGGAAACCATTGCTTTATAGCTGCATATACGAGATTGGTGTTGGCAGCAACTATGCTGTTGGCATAAACATTGGCAGTTTCCGGAGAGTCTGCGTTCATATATGCTTTAAGAAGTTCTTGATTGTTGATATAGTCCGGTGATTTCATTTTTGATACCTCCTGATACATAGTCTTGTACTCTTGCCTACATTATAACCGATTTTTTTAGAAAATAAAGTCAAAATTCGGCATAAATACGCAAAAAGCTGCACAATTATTCTTAATTATAATTATGCAACAGAAACAAAAAGCTATAGTTTTCAACTTCTCGTTGCTAATATTAGGAGAATATCAGCTCTTTTTTGTGCATATCTGCTATACTTCTCCGTCATTGTGACGAACTACTTTCAACATAATGTTTTGGCGTAATTATCACCCTCTTATTTACGCAGTAACGTCTAATTACTGCTAATTTTCGGTTTTGCTATATTCAGTATATGTCCAAACGCTCTGTTTGTCGACAGAATATACAATAGAAATGGCGGAAAATCCGCCTCGTTCAACAAACGTCATTACAAGTTATCGCATATAAGCATATATACCGTTCTTAATTATCTCTACTTGTACGACAGCGTTATCATAATATGGATGTAACCGATAAGACGAAAGGAGGAGCATAGGTGTTAATATCGGGATATTATGATAAAACACTGATAAAGGATCCGAAGACCGGATATACGATCTTCTCACTGAAGCCGGTCGGAAATGAGCTTGATTTTGTGAACATCTACGGCACCGTTACCTGTAAAGGTATAACTCCTCCTCTCTATATTTCAGAGTTCATCATAATAGAAGGAGCCATCAGGAACAGAGATAAGGGCAAGTATATTGAAGTCAAAAAGATAATGCCTGAATACAATGAACGGATGTCGGCCATACGATTCCTTGCAAGTGATTGCTTTGGCTTGGCGTTTGACGACGCTGCCGAGCTGGTACTTGAGTTCGGTACGAATATCTATCAATGGATAACCGCGCCGGATGCGATACAGAGCATTACTGCTGCTATCCCCGTATCCGAAAAGCAGGCGGCCGTAATAGTGAACGCTGCGGCGAACTCATTATACTAGAAGAAGATGCTGGATTACGGTGTCAAACGCGGACTGGGATATGATGTAATATCCAGGCTCATATCCGAGCATGGCAGAAAGACTATGACTGTCATACGTGAGTCTCCTTATGATCTGGAGAAATACGGAGTATCTTTCGAGGTATGTGACGCAATAGCTATCGAAAGCGGCGGAAGTCTTTACAATCGTAACAGGTTCATATCCCTGCTTAGGCAAGTTCTTCTGTCGTCCGAAAACAACGGGGACATATATATGACCGACGATGAGCTTTACGAACGCTCAAAAGAGAAGCTCATGGTTCTGTCTGACACGATTTTGCCGCCTGCTCTCTACAGGTCTTCAGTCAAAACTGATAGTGAGCTTGTGATCGAATCCAATGATCCTGCAAGGATCTATCTGAAAAGCACTTATAACGAAGAAAGAAACACTGCCAAACAGTTGAAAAGGCTTCGTGATACGGCAAAACCGCTGCCGTTCACACAAAGGATCGGAGTAATAGCTGAAAAAATATGCCGCGTGCAGTTATCCGATGAACAGAAAACGGCACTCGGTATTCTGAAAAGCAGAGGTGTGGGTATCCTTACCGGCGGTCCCGGCACAGGCAAGACAACGGTAATGCGTGTCCTGATAGCTGCTTTTAAGCAGATGGTGCCTTACGGAGTGGTAAAGCTATGCGCTCCTTCCGGAAGAGCTGCAAGGAGACTCGCGGAATCTACAGGTATGGAAGCGACTACGATACACAGGATGCTTGAATACATACCCGGAAGTTCAAAGCATAAGGACGCATCAGATCCGGTAGCGGCAAACCTTATCATCGTAGACGAAGGTTCAATGATAGATCAAAGTCTAGGAAGTATTTTGCTGACCGCAGTAAAGAGCGGTGCTCTTGTCATAATTTCCGGAGATATGGATCAGATAAAATCTGTCGGCGCCGGCGATTTCTTCGGCGAATGTATCGCAAGCGGCTGTATCCCTGTTGTAAAGCTGAAGCAGGTATTCAGACAGAATGCCGGATCTTCTATAATCCGTAATGCGAACGCTATCAATTCCGGGATCTCGCGGCTTGTCGAGAATGATGATTTCAAGCTCGTAAAAGCCGAACAACTGCATATAACCGAAACGGTATGTACAATAGCAGCCAGATATCACTGCAAGGACGATCCGTTCAGCTTACAGATCCTTTGTCCCCTGAATAAAGGCAAGGGCGGAATTATCGAGATAAACAACCGATTGCAGACTATCCTTAATCCTAAACCGCGGAAGACCCTGCTTTACGGCGAGAAACGGTTCAATACAGGTGATAAGGTCATATTTCTAAAGAATCGCCCGGACAGGGGCTATTCCAACGGAGATCTCGGCATCATTGAGGATATTGGAAGCAGCGAGATAAGGATAGATATGAACGGAACCGTGATACATCTGCCGAGGGACAGTCTTGACGAATTACAGCTTGCTTACGCTATAACGGTACATCGAGCGCAAGGCTCGGAATTTCCGAATGTGATCATATCTCTGCCGAAATGCGGTATGCTCAAGCGCAA